>CALIDR010000232.1 GCA_938022295.1 uncultured Burkholderiaceae bacterium | reverse complement strand
GAGAGCGTGCTCGGCGTGATCTACCCGCCGCAGGTCGCGATCGTCGGCTTCGGCCGCGTCGTCGTGCGGCCGTGGGTCGTCGACGGTGCCGTCGTGCCGCGGCCGCTGGTGACGACGACGCTGGCCGCCGACCACCGCGCGAGCGACGGCCACACCGGCGGCCTGCTGCTGGCCGCGATCGACCGCGCGCTGCAGTCGCCGCAGACCCTGTGAACCGGAGCCTTCGATGACCGATTCCGAGATCCGCGCGCTGGCCGCCGAAGCGCTGGCCGGCATCGCGCCCGAGGCCGACCTGTCGACGGTCGGCGACACCGAAGACCTGCGCGAGGCGCTCGACCTCGACTCGATGGACTTCCTGAACTTCGTGATCGCCTTGGCGCAGAAGACCGGGCGCAAGATCCCCGAGGCCGACACGCCGAAGCTCTACACGATGAAGGGTGTCGTCGCCTACCTGGCAGGCTGAGGATCACGCCGCCGGGCCGAACAGCGCGTCGAGCGAACGCATGAAGGCGCGGAAGTCGAGCGGCTTGGTCCAGTAGTCGGCGAAGCCGGCCGCGAGCGCGCGCTCGATGTCGGCGGGCATCGCATTGGCCGACACGGCGATGCACGGGATGGCGGCGGTGGCCGGGTCGGCGCGCAGGCGGCGCAACACCTCGTGGCCGTCGAAGTCGGGCAGCTGCATGTCGAGCAGGATGAGGTCGGGATGCCGTTCGCGCGCCGCGGCCACGCCGCTCGCGCCGTCGGCGGCCACGTGCAGGTGCAGGTCGCGCCGGCGGCCGACGAGCTCGCGCACGATCGTCGCGTTGACCGGGTTGTCCTCGATGTAGAGCAGTTCACGCCCGGCCACCGGCGCGGCGTGGCGGCGCGCCTCGTCGTCGGCGAGCGGCGCCGGCGCGGTCTCGGGCGCGTCGGCGCCGGCGGCGGCGAGCTCGACCTCGAACACCGTGCCCTCGCCGGGGCGGCTGCGCACCGCGACCCGCCCGCCCATGCGCTCGACGAGCGCCTTGACGATCGCCAGCCCGATGCCCGTGCCCTCGATGCCCTCGCGCTCGGCGCCGAGGCGGTTGAACGGCTCGAACGCTTGGCGCAGCTGCTCGGCCGTCATGCCGCGGCCGGTGTCGTGCACGGCCAGGCGCACGCGCTCGCCGCCGTCGCCGGGCACCGGCGCCGCCTCGATCCGCACCCGGCCGCCGCGGCGGTTGTACTTGATCGCGTTGGTCAGCAGGTTGACCAGCACCTGGCGCAGCCGCGTCGCGTCGGCGTGCACGCGCAGCGGCGGCACCGCGGCGTCGAGCGCGACGTCGCGCGCGTGCGCCGCGCCCTCGACGAGCGGCAGCGTGTCGTGCACCAGGCGGTCCAGCGTGACCGCGCCGAGCGTCAGCCGCATCTCGCCGCTGTCCACCGTCGACAGGTCGAGCACGTCGTCGATCAGCGACAGCAGGTGGCGCGCCGCCGACTCGATCTGCAGCAGCCGGCGCTGCCGCGCCGCCGCTTCGCTGCCGCCGTCGTCGAGCAGCAGCTGGGTGAAGCCGAGCACCGCGTTCAGCGGCGTGCGCAGCTCGTGGCTCATGCGCGCCAGGAACCGGCTCTTGGCCTCGCTCGCGTGCTGGGCGACGAGCTTGTCGCGCAGCGCCGCCTCGGCAGCCTTGGCGTCGCTGACGTCCCAGTTGATGCCGATGCGCCGCGCCGGGCGGCCGTCGCGCGCCGGAATCTCGACCGAGCGCGAGGCCAGCCAGCGCAGGCTGCCGTCGGGCAGGCGGACGCGGAACTCGATCTGCGTCGGCCGCCCCTGCACGCCGGGCCGCCCGTAGAAGCCGCGCAGGCGTTCGACGTCGTCGGGGTGCAGCAGCGCCAGGCGCTGCGCCTCGTCGGGCGCCACCGGCCCCGGCTCGAGGCCGCGCAGGCGGAACATCTGCTCGTCCCACGTCGCCCGGTCGCTGCCGAGCTCCTGCTCCCAGATGCCGATGCCGGCACCGCGCGTGACGAGCTCGACGCGCTCGTGGGCGCGCCGCAGCGCCTCGACGGCTTCGTGCGCCTCGGTGACGTCGAGCGCGACGCCGAACAGCCGCCGGCGGTCGGTGCGCATGCGGTCGACGTCGGCACGCAGCACGATCCAGCGCACGCTGCCGTCGCGGCGCACGGTGCGCAGTTCGATCTCCAGCGGCTCGTCGCCCGCCTTCAGGTACGCGCGCCCCTCGCGCAGCACGGTCGCGCGGTCGTCGGGGTGCACGCACGAGGCGACCCACTCGGCGAACCGCGGCGGGCCGAGCGCCGCGTCGAGATCGAACAGCTCGTACATCTGGGCGTTCCAGTCGGTCTCGGCGCCGTCGGCCGTCGTCGTCCAGATGCCCACGCGCGCGGCGCGCGCGGCCGCCTCGAGCCGCGCCGCGAGCTCGAGCGCCTGCGCCGTGCGCTCGACCTGGGGCGTCATGTCGAGGCCGACGCCGACGAAGGCGACCGGCGCGCCGGCGGCGTCGCGCTCGAGCACGCGGCGCGTCACGATGTAGCGCCAGCGGCCGTCGGCGTGGCGGTAGCGCGCCTGGGCGTCGGTCGGCTCGCCGGTGGCGAGCGTGCGCTCGGCCGACGCGACGACGGCCGGCAAGTCGTCGGGGTGGATCCACGACCGCACCTCGGCGAGCGACATCCCTTCGGGGCGCGGCGCCATGCCGAGGATCGCGAACGCACGGTCGTCGTAGTGGATGCGGCCGGTGCGCAGGTCGTGCCGCCACAGGCCGATGTGCGCGGCGTCGAGCGCCAGCGCCAGCTGCCGCTGCGCCGCTTCGACCGAGCGCGACAGTTCGTAGGTCTCGGTGTCGTCCATCATGACGCCGATCGCGCGCGCCGGCCGGCCGTCGGGGCCGTCGACGACGCGCCACGCCGAACGCAGCGGCCGCAGGCTGCCGTCGCGGCGGCGCACGCGGAACCGCGCGGCGTAGGTGCCGGCGCGGTGGATCGAGTCGCGGAACGCCTCGGCCAGCCCGTCTTCCGGCGGCGTCCGCTGCACCGCGGCGTCGAAGTCGGGCGTGCCGTTGGCGGGCGGCTGGTCCCACAGGCGGAACACCCGCTCGTCCCAGCGCCCGCGCAGCGTGCGCACGTCGCGCTCGAAGACGCCCAGGCGGCCGAACTCCTGCGCGACGTCGAGCTGCTCGGCGAGCCGCCTCGCCTCGCTGACGTCCACCAGCGACAGCGCCCAGCGCGGGGCGCCGTCGCCGCCGGGGAGGCCATCGCCGGCGAGCCGACGCAGGTGCACGCGCACGCTGCGCGGCCGGCCGGCGGGGTCGGCGTCGTCGCGCTGGTCGAACACCCACGCATGGAGGTCGCGCCCGGCCGCGATCGCGTCGGCCAGAGGCTGCGGGCGCAGCAGGCGCAACGCGTCGGCCACCGGCCGCCCGGTCAGCGCAGCCGCGTCGGCGGCGGCGATCGCCGCGGCGGCCGGGCTGATCCAGACGATGCGCCCCGCCGCGTCGAGCAGTGCGACCGCGCAGTCGGGCATCGCCACCAGCGCCGAGAGCCACGCAGGCGCCGGCGCGGCCGGATCGTCGGGAGATCGCATGGGGGAAGCAGGCGGCGGCGCGATCCGACAGTCTATCGGCCGGGGGCACGTTTCGGCGCGTGTCGCCGGCGCGGCAGCCGCGGCGCCGCCACGCCGCGATGATCGGGCCCGCCCTCGTCCCCGACGCTTCCCGGAGCCATCGCCGATGACCGACCGCCTGCACCCACTGAACGCACCCGCGCCCGGCTGCGTGATCGGCATCGAAGTCGAACCCGGCCAGGCCGTGGCGGCGGGGCAGGTGCTGCTGACCGTCGAATCGATGAAGATGGAGCTCGCGCTCGAGGCCCCGGTGGCCGGCGTCGTGGACGCGGTGTGGGTCGCGGTCGGCGAAGTCGTCCAGGCCGACCAGCCGGTGCTGCGGCTGCGCGCGGTGGCAAACGCGCCGATCCCGGCGCCGCCGCCGGCCGCGCCCGGGCCGCGTGCCGACCTGCAGCGCCTGCAGGCCCGTCGCGCACGGCTCGCCGACGACGCGCGGCCGCAGGCGATCGCGCACCGCCACGCGCAGGGCGGGCGCAGCGCGCGCGAGAACGTGGCCGACCTCGTCGATGACGGCAGCTTCGACGAAGTCGGCGCGTTCGCGGTCGCCGCGCAGCGCAGCCGCCGCAGCCTCGACGACCTGCAGGCGAACACGCCGGCCGACGGCGTCGTCACCGGCATCGGCACCGTCAACGCGGCGCAGTTCGGCGCCGAGCGGGCGCGCTGCGCCGTGCTCGCCTACGACGCCACCGTGCTCGCCGGCACGCAGGGCGTCTACGGCCACCTGAAGTGCGACCGCCTGCTCGAAGTCGCGCAGCGGCTGCGGCTGCCGGTGGTCTGGTTCGCCGAAGGCGGCGGCGGGCGCCCGGGCGACGTCGACTGGCCGATCGTCGCCGGCCTGGACTGCCCGACCTTCGCGCGCTTCGCGGCGCTGGCCGGCGAGGTGCCGAGGATCGCGATCGTGCACGGGCGATGCTTCGCCGGCAACGCGGCGCTGGCCGGCAGCGCCGACTGGCTGATCGCCACCCGCGCGAGCAGCCTCGGCCTCGGCGGGCCGGCGATGATCGAAGGCGGCGGGCTCGGCGTCGTCGCCGCCGACGAGGTCGGCCCGGCGCCGGCGCTCGCCGCCTGCGGTGTCGTCGACCTGCTCGTCGACGACGAGGCGGCCGCGGTGCGCGCCGCGAAGCAGCTGCTCGCCTTCACGCAGGGCGACCTGCCGAGCGCCGAGCCCGGCGCCGACGCCGCCACGCTGCGCGACGCCGTGCCGGCGAACCGCAACGCCGCCTACGACGTGCGGCGCATCGTCGACGCGCTCGCCGACCGCGGCAGCGTGCTCGAGCTGCGGCGCGACTTCGGCCACGGCCTCGTCACCGCGCTGGCGCGCCTGGACGGCATGCCGGTGGGCATCGCGGCGAACCACGTGCACCACCTCGGCGGTGCGCTCGACGCTGCCGCGTGCGACAAGCTCGCCCGCTTCGTGCAGTGGCTCGACGCCTTCGGCCTGCCCCTCGTCACGCTCGTCGACACGCCGGGCTTCATGGTCGGCCCGGCGTCGGAGAAGACGGCGATGGTGCGCAAGGCCGGGCGGCTGTTCGTCACCGCCGCCGCGCTGCGCGTGCCCGTGTTCGCCGTCGTGCTGCGCCGCGGCTACGGGCTGGGGGCGATGGCGATGACGGCCGGGCACTTCCACGCGCCGGTGGCCACCGTGGCGTGGCCGGGCGCCGAGTTCGGCGCGATGGGGCTCGAGGGCGCGGTGAAGCTCGGCTACCGCAAGGAGCTCGACGCCGCCGGCGACGGCCGCGACGCGCTGTTCGCCAAGCTGCTCGCCGAGGCGCGCGAGCGCGGCGACGCGCTGAACATGGCCAGCAGCCTCGAGATCGACGCCGTGATCGACCCCGCCGAGACGCGCGGGTGGCTCGTGCGCGGGCTGCGCGCGGCGCGCGCGCGTCCGCTGCCGCCGCGGCGAGGCTTCGTCGATACGTGGTGACGGCGCAGCGGCGCCGAACTAGGGGGATGGCGCGGCGCCGAGGGTAAACACTGCGTGGCGCATCCCGGGCAGGCGCACCATCGACACGCCACGACGCCGTGGCGGGAGCGCCGTCGATCCTTCCCATCCGACGGCAGGAGAACGACGATGATCGCCTTCAACCGCACCGCCGGCATCGTGCCCGGCAAGACCGCCGAGATGCTCGCCTTCGCCAGGGAGATCGCGGCGCACATGAAGCGACAGTACGACGTCGAGCTGGAAGTGATGATGCCCGTGGGCGGCAACCCGCAGCGCATCGCCTGGACGACGCGCTACCCGAACCTCGCCGCGCTCGAGGCGGTGAACGAGAGGATCATGGGCGACCGCGCCTACTGGGAGATGATCGCCAAGGCGAGCGGCTGCTTCGTCGCGGGCTCCGTTCGCGACTCGATCTGGCGCTCGGTCTGACGGGGCGGATCGAACCGGCGCCCGGCCGGCAGCGGCGTCGGGGCGGGACGAGCGCTCGTCGCCGTCGTGCTGCGCCGCGGCTATGGGCTTGGCGCGATGGCGATGACCGCCGGTCACTTCCACGCCCCGGTGGCCACCATCGCCTGGCCCGGCGCCGAGTTCGGCGCGATCGGGCTCGAGGACGCCGTCAAGCTCGGCTTCCGCAGAGAGCTTGACGCCGCCGGCGACCGCCGCGACGCGGCGTTCGCCTAGCTGCTTGCCGAGGCCCGCGAGCACGGCGATGAGCTGAACATGGCGAGCTCGCTCGAGATCGACGCCGTGATCGACTCCACCGAGACGCGCGACGGGCTCGTGCGCGGACTGCGCGCGGCGCGCGTCCGCTGCGGCGCGCGGTCGTCGATGGCTCGGACAGCGACCAACTTCCGCGTAAGACCTCGACGACGCGCAAAGAGCGCTGAACCCGAGGGGTCGGCGCGAGCAGCGTTCCTTCGTTGTTCGCCCAGCTGGCAACCCTGCAGCGGGCACCCGACCGTCGGAATTCTTTACATGCGGTCGGCCGCCACTTTCAAGTGGTTCGTTAACCCTCTGATTTGGAGCGCCTTTTCGACACCTGGCAATGCGGGCATGACTCATGCTAGCTCGCCGACTGGCGCGCACAACCGTGCGGGTGGCGGGCCTCGACGGTCCCGCGTTGTTTCCGTTGGCAGTTCGTTCACGATCAAGAGGTGTCGGATGAAGAGCTTTGTCTTGGCGATCACTTCCGCGGTACTGCTCGGGCTGGTGCAATCCCCCGCGCTGGCTGCCTTGGTGAACTTTGGTACCGCTGAAGGCGTCACGGCGAGAGACTGCATCGCTGGTGAATGGACGCAGTGCGACAGTCTCTCGAAGCCTAGTATATTTGTCTATGGCGGCACTCCAGGCGGAGCATCATCGACGGCATCGTTTGACAATCCCGATTATGGGAGTGCATTCGGCAGTGTTTCGTTGTCAGGTGTCGTCGGCGCGCCGGTTTTGAGAACCAAGGCGGCGAGTAAGTCGGGCAAACGTGTCAATACCAATTCGGTGGCACTTCAGAGATACGTCTATTCAGGAAGCGAACAGGTAGAAAGAACCTTCGGTGGCGTGCTGACATACCGCCAATATTTAACTGAAGAAGCGACTGTAGATAATGGCGTTTATGCCCTTCTCTACATATTTAAGACGGCGACCGACGTTGTCGATGTCGGGGATACGTCGGCGTCCAATTTCGACGCACTTCTTGGCTTTCTGAAATGGGCATTTGAGAACGATTCCGGGTTCAAAGAACTTGGATGGGATGAGTTCTTCGACAGCAGGCTTGACGTGCCCGACGGTTTGGAGGAGTTGAGTGTGACGGTCACGCTCAATCCGGGCGATGCGATATGGGTATACGCACTCCTGCAAACGCCTGCAGCCAATGGCAGCTTGGTCGATGCTTCCAATACGCTCGTTACCGCCTGGGACGACCCCGAGTCCCTCGTGCCCGCCGCTCAAGTGCCCGAACCCTCGACGATCGGGTTGTTGGCCTGGGGACTTCTCGGGTTCGGATTGACGGCTGCCGCCAGCCGCCGCCGGGCAACGTCGAGCTGACTCCGTTCGAGGTTGCTGGTCGGAGGGCGACTCGGCTTCGGGCAGTGTTTCAGCCGGCGCTTTCCGCCCTCACATGGCCTTGAACCGCCAGGCGTAGGCCTGGCTCACGGCGAGCTTTTCGGGGTGCGCCTTCAGCTGCAGCGTGATGCGGCCCATCGCGTCGCGCTGCGCGCGTGCGATGGCGGCGGCGCGCACGACGGTGCCCCGGTGCACCTGCCAGAACGCGTCGGGGTCCAGCCCCTCGGCGATCTCCTTCAGCGGCTTGCGCACGTGCGCCTCCTCGGCCGCGGTGACGACGCGCGTGTACTTCTCGTCGCTCTGGAAGAACAACACCTCGTCGACGGCGAACATCTTGATCACGTCGCCGATCCAGCGCAGGCGCGTCTGCGCGCGGCGCGAGGCGCGTGGCCAGCTGCGCGACGAGCGCGTCGAGCTCGGGCGCTGCTTCGCGCGAACGCAGCCGATCGCGCAAACGGTGCACCGCCTGCGCGAGGCGGTCGGCGTCGATCGGCTTGAGCAGGTAGTCGACGGCGCCGGCGTCGAACGCCGCCACGGCGTGGCTGTCGAAGGCGGTCGTGAAGACGACGTGGCAGCGCCCGCTCGCCGCGCGCGCGACATCGAGCCCGCTCGCGCCGGGCATGCGGATGTCGAGGAAGGCGACGTCGGGCGCGTGGGCGGCGATCGCCTCGATCGTCGCCAGTCCGCCCGCGCACTCGGCGACGACGGCGAGCTCGGGCCAGGCGGCGGCGAGCATGCGCCGCAGCTCGGCGCGCGGCAGGTCTTCGTCGTCGGCAAGGATCGCGGTGGGCATGTCAGACTTCCTCGAGCGGCAGCGTCAGCGTCGCGACGACACCGCCGCCGGGGCGCTCGCGCAGCGTGAGCGCGGCGCGCTCGCCGTACAGCTGCGCCAGGCGTTCGCGCACGTTGGCCAGGCCGAGGCCGCTGCCCGCGCCGCCGCCGCCGAAGCCGACGCCGTCGTCGGCCACCGTGATCTCGAGCCGGCCGTCGTCGCCGCGGCGCGCCGTCACGTCGACGCGCGCCGGTCCCACCTTCGGCTCGACGCCGTGCTTGACGGCGTTCTCGACGAGCGACACCAGCAGCAGCAGCGGCGGGCAGTGTGCGCGCTGCAACTTGGCCGGCGCGTCGACCGTGAAGCTCAACCGCGGCATGCGCGCCGCCATCAGGCCGAGGTAGGCGCGCGCGAGGTCGAACTGCCCAGCCACCGTCGCTTCGGCACCGCCGTCGCTGCGCAGGCGGGGGATCGCGGCGCGCAGGTACTCGACGAGGCGGTCGACCATCGCGCTCGCCCGCGCCGGGTCGGTCGCGATCGCGCTGCGCACGCCGGCCAGCGTGTTGAACAGGAAGTGCGGTTCGACCTGCGCCACGAGCACCGACAGCCGCAGTTCGGCCTCGCGCCGCTGCGCCTGCGCCTCTCGCAACTCGCGTTCGCGCTCCAGTGCCGAAAGCGCCGCGAGCTCGCGCCGCCAGCCGATCAGCGCGAGGCCGCCGCCGAGCCAGAACGCGAAGGCGGCGCGGATAAGCGTGTTCGGCAGGTCGTCCGGCCGTCCCGCGTCTTTCGTGTCGGCTTGCGCTTCCTTGTCGGCCCCGCCGATCGGCTTGACCATCACGCCGATATGCAGCGCCACGCGCTTGCGCTGCCCGGTCTCGTCGACGTCGCCGATGCGCTCGGCGATCCACTGCTTGATCGGCTCGGCGGCCACGCGCTCGAACATGACCACCGTCGCCACCATCAGGGCCAGCGCCGCGACGAGCGCCCAGCCCTCCTGCCGCGGCGGCCAGCCGCGCCGGCGCACCCAGACCCCCACCCACGGGCCGACGAGCAGCGGCAGCAGCAGGTGCATCGACAGCCCGAGCACGGCGGCCCACGGCCACGGGCCGGCCTGGGTGCGCCCGGCCAGCGCGACGAACGCCAGCACGGGCAGCAGGACGGGCCCCCACGCGAGCGTGCGCCCGCGCGCCCACGGGGCGCTGAACACCGGGTAGCGCCGGTAGCGCGTGAACCAGCCCTGCGCCCGCCCGGCGAGTTCGGCGGGCAGCGGCGCGTCGAGCGGTGGCGGCTGACGCGACGCAAGGGTCGACATGGCGTGCAGCTTAACGGCGCGGCACGGCGGTGCGCCGGTGCGCGACGAACGCAGCCCGCGGCGCGACGAACCCGCCGCGGCGGGCGACGGGCCCGGGCGCGGCTATGCTGTCGGCCCCCGACGAGGAGACGCCATGTTCGACACCGCGATCGCCGGCAGCCTGCCCAAGCCCGGCTGGCTCGCCGAAACGCACAAGCTCTGGCCGCGCTGGAAGGCCGAGGGCGACGCGCTCGTCGAGGCCAAGCTCGACGCGACGCTGCTGTGGATCAAGCAGCAGGAGGACGCGGGCCTCACGGTGATCGGCGACGGCGAGCAGGCGCGCCAGCACTTCGTGCACGGCTTCCTCGAGCGCGTCGATGGCATCGACTTCGAGCACAAGGTCGAGATGGGCATCCGCGCCGACCGCTACAAGGCGATGGTGCCGCAGGTGGTGGGCCCGCTCGCGCTGAAGGGCCGCGTGCACGAGGCCGAGGCGAGGCTGCTGCGCGCGCACACGACGCGCACGACGAAGTTCACGCTGCCCGGCCCGATGACGATCGTCGACACGGTGGCCGACCGCTTCTACGGCGACCGCGTGAAGATGGCGTTCGCGTTTGCCGAGCTGCTTAACCAGGAGGCGCTCGCGCTGCAGGCCGACGGCATCGACATCGTGCAGTTCGACGAGCCGGCGTTCAATGTCTACATGACCGACGCCGCCGACTGGGGCGTGAAGGCGCTCGAGCGCGCGGCGCAGGGACTCACGTGCAAGACGGCGGTGCACATCTGCTACGGCTACGGCATCGAGGCCAACGTCGCGTGGAAGAAGACGCTCGGCGACGAGTGGCGCCAGTACGAGCAGGTCTTCCCCGCCCTCGCGAAGAGCTCCATCGGCCAGGTCAGCCTCGAGTGCATCCACTCGCACGTGCCGCCCGACCTGATGGCGCTGCTCGCCGGCAAGGACGTGATGGTCGGCGTGATCGACGTCGCGAGCGACGAGGTCGAGACGCCCGAGGAAGTGGCCGACACGATCGGCACCGCCTTGCGCTTCGTGCCGGCGCGGCACCTGGTGGCGTGCACGAACTGCGGCATGGCGCCGATGGACCGCGCGGTGGCCAAGGCCAAGCTGCGCGCGCTCGCCGCGGGCGCGGCGCTGGCGCGCGAGCGGTGGGCAAGCCCGTGACGGCCACCCTCGCACCGCCCACCGTCGCCCCCGCCGACGTCGATGCCGCGCTGCGCGAGTGCGGCCACGCCGTGCTCGACGCGGCGGGCCTGTGCACGCTGCTCGGCGGCGGCATCACGCCAACGATGCTGAACGCGTGGTGGCCGTTCTGGGATCGCCTTCCCCCCGACGCGCACCTGCGCGACGGCGGGCGCTACCGGCGGCGGCGGCATTCGTGCTTCACGGTCGACGGCGACGCCGTCGCGCCGGTGCCGCACCGCGCGCACTGGCAGCCGGTCGAGTACAACGCACTGCACGGCGGCTTCGAGCGCTGGTTCGAGCCGATCGAGCCGGCGCTCGCGGACGATCCGAAGTGGGCGCGGCTGCTCGCGGTGGTCGCGGCGCGCGCGTCGGCGCTGCGCGGCGCGCAGCGCTGGTACGTCGAGGCGCACCCGTTTCGCATCGACGCGTCGGCAGGCATCGGCCGGCCCACGCCCGAGGGCGCGCACCGCGACGGCGTCGACCTGGTGGCGGTGATCCTCGTGCGCCGCGTCGGCGTCAAGGGCGGCGAGACGCGCGTCTTCGACGCCCGCGGCCCGCAGGGCCTGCGCTTCACGCTCGCCGAGCCGTGGAGCGTGCTGCTGCTCGACGACGAACGCGTGATCCACGAGACGACGCCGATCCAGCCGCTCGCGCCCGGCCGCCCTGCGTACCGCGACACACTCGTGCTGACGTGCCGCGCCGGCGGCTTCCAGGGGCCCTGAGCGCGCCCGCGCCGATCAGCGCTCGAGGGTGGCGAGCAGGCGGCAGGCGCAGGTGCGCAGCGTCGCGTTGCGCGACTCGGCCCCGCGGCGCAGGCACAGCAGCGCGTACTCGCGGTCGGTCTGCAGCCGCTCGACGTGCACGCGTTCGCCCTGCATGGCCATCAGCCACTTGAAGTCGATCCACGTCAGCAGATCGGGGGCCAGGGCGGCGGTGTTCATCGCGTCGGTCCTTGCGGTATCGACACCTTAGTCCGGCGCAGGAGCGCGGAAATCCCCCGAGTCGGGGTGAATGACCTCCCTAATCGCGCAGTCCTCCGCGGGCCGGTCGCCGGCGTTAACGCCGCCCGCGGCCGGCGTGTCAGAGCGGGCCGCCGGCGGGCGCCGCGCCCGCGCGCGGCAGGTACTGCGACGAGGTGACCCCCATCGACACGTAGATGCTCGTCAGCGCCTCGATGCCCACCGCCGCCGGCGTGACCCAGTGCTCGGGCACCCACAGCAGGCCGCCGCCGACCGGCACCGGCGCGGTGGGCACGAGGACGGCGATGCACCGGCGGTCGTCGATCAGCACCGGCTCGGCGTTGGACAGCAGCGCCAGGGCGGTGGCGCCGCCCGGCCCGCCGAAGTGCACCCACACCGGGCGCATCGACTTCAGCCCGCCGTCGCTGGTGGCGTCGCGGCGCGCCAGCAGGTCGACCATCCGCCGGATCACGCCGTAGACCGTGCTGACGAGCGGGATGCGGCGCACGATCGCGTCGACGAGCCGGGCGACGCCGCGCTGCAGCCCGGCCTCGACGAGCAGGCCGAGGCCGAAGATCGCCGCCACCACGATCGCCAGGCCGAGCAGGTAGCCGATCACCTCGGACCCGGTGACGCCGAAGCCCACGACTTTCAGCAGCCCGCCCACCGCACTCTGCGGCCCCAGCCAGCGCAGCAGCAGGCTGATCAGCCAGGCGAACACGGCCACCGTCGCGGCCAGCGGCAGCGCGGCCACCAGGCCGGTGACGAAGATGCGGATCGGGTTGTGCTTGCCGGTGGTCATCGACGGTTCCTCGCGCGGTGCGCGCCGATTATCGGAATGCCCGTCGGCGCGGGACGCGGTTCGTCCCCGCCGCGGCGCGGTTCGTCGCACGCGGCTGGCGTGGGCCGCGGCCACCGCCGAGACTGGCTCCATCGATCCCCTGCCGGAGCCCGCCATGGACACCCGCCGCCTCGCCCGCCTGCTGCCCGTCGTCGCCGCCGCCGCCGTCGCCGCCGCCGCCATCGTCGCGCTGGAGCCCGTGCCGCCGCCACCGGCGATCGACGCGACCCCGGTGCACCGCGTCGAGATCACCGCGACCCGCCTGCCGCCCGCCGACGCCGATGCCGGCGAGGTGCACCGCGTCGTCGTCACCGCGCCGCGGTGGCCGGCACCGGCCGCGCTCGCCACCGCGCACGACACCGCGCCGCCGCGGCTCTGAGGCGCGGTCGGCGCGCACCCGGGCCGCGCCCGATCTTCGGCCGGGGGCCGCCTACACTGCACGGCCGCCACGATCGCCCCGCGCCGATGAACGCTCCTTCGCCCGCGCCCGCCGAAGCCGCACCCGCGGCCACGGCCAATGCCGACGTCGCCGACGCGGCGCGCCGCCAGCGCCAGC
>CALIDR010000231.1 GCA_938022295.1 uncultured Burkholderiaceae bacterium | reverse complement strand
ACCGGCTTGAGCAGGTAGTCCACCGCCTGCGCCTCGAACGCCTGCACCGCGTACTGGTCGTACGCGGTCACGAAGACGACGAGCGGGAACGGCGGCGCGCCGGCGCCGTCGGGCCAGTCCTCCGCCAGCGCCTGCGCGGCTTCGAGGCCGCCCATGCCGGGCATCCGGATGTCGAGGAACAGCACCTCGGGCGCCGTGGCCAGCGCCTGCGCGGCGGCCTGCGCGCCATCGCCGACACAGGCGGCGATACGCAGTTCGGGCCACAGCCGCCAGAGGTCGGACTGCAGCGCCTGCGCGAGCAGCGGTTCGTCCTCGGCGATCAGGGCGGTGGCGTTCATGGCGGGCTCGTGTCGAAGGGCAGCGTGACGGCGGCGACCGTGCCGCCTTCGGCGTCGTCGGCGGCGTGCAGTTCGAACACGGCGCGGTCACCGTACAGCGTCGCCAGCCGCTCGCGCACCTGGGGCAGGCCGAACCCGGTGCCGGCGGTGGGTGCCGCGCCGGGCCCGGCGCCGGTGTCGCGAACCGTCAGACGCAGGCGGTCGCCGTCGCAGGCGGCGGCGATCTCGATGCGACCGCCGTCGACCTTCGGCTCGAGCCCGTGGAGGATCGCGTTCTCGACCAGCGGTTGCAGCAGCAGCGTCGGCACCGGCACGTCGCGCAGCGCGGGCGGCAGCTCGGTGCGTACCGCGAGGCGGGGGCCCATGCGGATGGCCATCAGCGCCAGGTAGTCGGTGCAGCGTTCGAACTCGGCACTCAGCGGGTGCCATGGCCGCTGCGAGGCGCCGAGCGTGGCGCGCAGGTAGGCGATCAGGCGGTCGAGCATCGCCTGCGCGCGCGGCGGGTCGACGCCGATCAGCGCGCGCAGGTTGGCCAGCGTGTTGAACAGCATGTGCGGCTCGAGCTGCGATTCGAGCAGCTTGAGCTGCGCCTCGGTCGCCTGGCGGCTCGTCTGCGCGACGGTGGCCTCGATCGAGGCCATGCGGCTGCGGGCATAGAAGAACCATGTCAGCGCGACGGCCGCCACGAGCGGCACGGCGAGCAGGCCCGCCAGGCGACGCCAGTCGCCGTCCAGCGGCGGGGCACTGCGCCGGCCGGTGAGCGCGTCGCCGGCCAGCGACCCGAGCCACCAGCCGCCGAGCGCGCCGAGCGCGACGACCGGCGCCATCCAGCCCCAGCCGGGCCAGCCTTCGCGCAGCTCGTCGTCGGGCGTGGTCGTGCGCGCGAGCCGCCAGCGCGCGAGCCCGTGTCGGCCGCCGTCGATCAGCGCCCACG
The DNA here is from genome assembly GCA_938022295.1 of uncultured Burkholderiaceae bacterium. Lineage (GTDB taxonomy): Bacteria > Pseudomonadota > Gammaproteobacteria > Burkholderiales > Burkholderiaceae_C > Calidifontimicrobium. The sequence goes on along the minus strand of CALIDR010000231.1, from coordinate 4,272 downwards.
ACGCGGTGCCGATCAGCGCGGAGTAGATCCACGCCGTCGTCGCCCGCGAGCCGAGTGCCGCCAGCACGAGCGCGATGGCGGCGCAGATCGCCTGCGTCCACCAGAAGCGGCGCCACATCGTGAGCGGCGAGAAGCGGAGCACCATCGACGCATTGTCGGGGGCAAGCGGGCGCATCAGATCCAGCCGAGCGCGTGGTGCCACAGCCACCGGCCGAGCAGGCGGTCGGGCAGCAGCGTGAACGCGCCGGCGACCACGCAGCCGCCGAGGTAGGTGCTCCACATCGCGCGCCGGTGGGCGGTGATGCGCCGCCGGGCGAGCGCCCACAGGCCCACCGCGAGGCCGGCCGCGGTGGCCAGCGTCAGCAGGTGGATCGGCGTGTAGCCGCCGAAGTTGGGCAGCCGGAAGTCGCGGATGAACAGGCTCGACAGCGCGGCCAGCACCATCAGCGCGATCCACGCCACGCCGGCACTGCGGTGCAGCGGCGAGCCCTTGCGCGCCGCGAGTGCCAGCGGCCCGAGCAGCAGCGCGGCGAGCGCGGCGGCAAGGTGGACCTGCACCGCCGTCGAGGCGGCGGCGAGCGGGGCGGGCAGCGAGAACGGTTCCATGACGGCGAGCTCCGGTGTGAGGCGACGCGCGGCATCGTCGCCATCGGGCGCCGGCGGCGCCACCGCGCGGCGACGAAACGTCGCCTGCCGTCGCGAACCGTCGCCCGGCAGTCGCGGGCCGCGGCCGCGGCTGCCGATAATGCCTGCCGGCGACCGCGCAGATGACGAACGCACAAGGCCTGATCCTGGCCATCCTCGGCGCCACCGTCGCACTGTTCCTGTGGGGCCGCTGGCGCCACGACATGGTCGCGATGGCGGCGCTGCTGGCGTGCGTGGCCGCCGGGTTGGTGCCGGCGCGCGAGGCCTTCGCCGGCTTCGGCCATCCGGCGGTGGTCACGGTGGCGTGCGTGCTCGTGCTCAGCCGCGCGCTGCAGGCTTCGGGCGCCGTCGACGCGCTGGCGCGTGCCGTGCTGCCCGCGGCCGCCGGGCCGTTGCCGACGATGGCCGCGCTGACCGTGCTCGGCGCCGTGCTGTCGGCGTTCATGAACAACGTCGGCGCGCTCGCGCTGCTGATGCCGGTGGCGGTGCAGTCGGCGGCGCGGCTCGAGCTGCCCCCGGCGCGGCTGCTGATGCCGCTGGCGTTCGGCTCGATCCTGGGCGGCATGGTGACGCTGATCGGCACGCCGCCGAACCTGATCGTCTCCGGCTTCCGCGCCCAGACCGGGGCCGGCACGTTCGGCATGTTCGACTTCGCGCCGGTCGGGCTCGCGGTGGCGGCGGCGGGCGTCGCGTTCATCGTCGCCGTCGGCTGGCGACTCGTGCCGGCGCGCCGGCCGCACGGCGACGAGGGTTTCGACACCGCCGCCTACCTCACCGAGGCGCGGGTGGGTGCGCGCAGCAAGGCGGCGGGGCTGACGCTGCGCGAGATCGAGCGCGAGCTCGACGACGTCGGCGCGCAGGTCGTCGGGCTCGTGCGCCGCGAGGTGCGGGTGACGGCGCCGAGCCCGGGGCGGGTCGTGCGCGCGGGCGACATCCTCGTCGTCGAGGCCGAGGCGGAGTCGCTCGCCGACGCGCTCGCGCGGCTCGGGCTCGAGCTCGAGGAGGCGCAGCCCGCGGCCGGCGACGCGGCGGCGAAGCGCGGCGCCGGCGACGCCGCCGCGCCGGCCGACGACGAATCCGCGCGCGAGATCGCGCTGGCCGAGCTCGTCGTGCTGCCGGCTTCGGCGCTCGTGAACCGCTCGGCGAGCGACATCGCGCTGCGCACGCGCTACGGCCTGAACCTGCTCGCGGTCTCGCGCCGCGGCCGCCGCTCGCTGACGCGGCTGCGCTCGCTGGCGCTGCAGCCGGGCGATCTGCTGCTGATGCAGGGCCCGCCGGATACGATCGCCGAGTTCGCCTCGGCGATGGGCTGCGTGCCGCTGGCCGGGCGCGAGCTGCGCGTGCCCGACCGCCGGCAGGCGATCCAGGCCGCAGCCGTGATGGCCGCCGCGGTCGGCGGCGCGGCGTTCGGGCTGCTGCCGGCGGCGATCGCCTTCGCCGCCGGGGTGCTGGCGACGATGGCGCTGCGCACGCTGGCGCCGCGCGCGGTCTACGACGCCGTCGACTGGCCGGTCGTCGTGCTGCTGGCGGCGCTGATCCCCGTGGCCGGCGCCATGCAGACCACCGGTACCGCCGACCTGCTCGGGCGCTGGCTGCTCGAAGGCGTCGCGCAGGGGCACGCGGTGGTCGCGCTCGCGCTCGTGCTCGTCGTCACGATGTGCCTGTCGGACCTGATGAACAACGCGGCCACCGCGGCGGTGATGTGCCCGGTGGCGCTGGGTGCCGCGGCGGCGCTCGGCGTGAACGCCGACGCGTTCCTGATGGCGGTGGCGGTCGGCGCGTCGTGCGCGTTCCTGACCCCGATCGGGCACCAGAACAACACGCTGATCCTCGGCCCCGGCGGCCTGCGCTTCGGCGACTACTGGCCGCTCGGCCTGCCGCTGGAGGTTCTCGTCGTCGCCGTCGGCGTGCCGGCGCTGCTGCTGGCGTGGCCGCTGTGAGCGGTGGCGCGGGCGGCCCGCGTCGGACCCGGTCGGCCACGTCGGGCACGGCGCCGCGCAGATGGATCGTCGCGCCGGCGCTCACGGTGCGCGCCCGGTTCGCCGAGGTCGACCACCACGTCGCCGCCCGCGTGCATCCGAAGCTTCGTTTCACGGTGCTCGCCCGCCGCCCGCGCGGCGGCGGGCGGTTCGAGCAGCGCGTGCGCCTGCCCGGCATCCCGATGCGCGGCGTCTTCGAACGCGAGCTGGCGCCCGGTGGCACGATCGTCGACACCACCGTCGAAGGGCTCGGCCGCGGCGGCAGTCTCGTGTTCGCATTCGCCGACGAGGCGTGCGAAGGGCGCCGCAGCACCCGCGCCGAGATCGCGGTGCGTCTGCCGCTGCCGCCGCTCGTCGGCGCACTGCTGCGGCCGCTGCTGGAGGCGCAGGCGCGCGGCGCGACAGGCGCGCCGCGGCGTTGCAGGACGAGCGCGACCTCGAGGTGCGCGGCCACCCCGCCGCCGCCTCGGACGTCAGGCTGCGGCTGGCAATCCGGGCCGGATGGAGACCCGCGAGGACCCCCGTCGAGCCGGTGCAGCAGATCCATGCGGCCTTCGGCCGCGGCGACGTGCCGTTCATCCCGTCGCGCCTCGCCGACGCCGTCGAATGGGAGCACGCGACGTTCCCGAGCCCTGTGCCGCGGCTGCAGCCGCTGAAGGGGCGCGACCGGGTGCCGAGGTTCTTCCGCGCGCTCGGCGAGTCGATCGAGTTCCACGCCTTCACGCCGACGAAGGTCCTCGGCGACGCCGCCACCGGCGTCTTGCTGGCCGACCTCGAGGCGACGGTGCGTTCCACCGGCAAGCACGTCGTCGACGTCGACGACGTGCTCGTCTGGCACTTCGACGGCGGCGTCGAGGGCGTGCGCTCGCGCCACCGCGCCGACACGCGGCTGCGCGCGATGGGCCTGCAAGGCGACTGACGCCCGTTCAGCCGGCCGCGGAGAGCTGCGCGCGCAGCGCCTCGACGCGCGCACGGTTGACGCCGAGGTCGCTGCGCCCGAGCCGCGATGCCGAACGCACCTGCACGACCCCGGCGGCCGGGTCGGCCCAGAACTCGGCGTCGTCGACGAAGCGCAGCCACGGCGTCGTGAACTCGACGCGCAGGTAGTCGGCGCGCTGCTCGACGATGCGGGCGTCGGCGCGCGCGGCGAGCAGCGCCGCCAGCCAGGCGATCGTCGCCCGCGGGTCGCCGCCGATCGCGGGCAGCGGCTCGATCCGTGCGTCAGCGCGCCGGGGGTGCTCGGGGTACAGATCGGCCTGGCTGCTGACGCTGTTGGGTGTGGCCGACGGCGGCTTCAGCCGGCCGTCGCGCACCCCGAGGTCCGCCGGCGGCGCGCCCTGCAGCCAGCCGAGGCGGCCGGCCGCCAGCAGCAGCGCGGCGGCGACGACGGCGAGGGCCGCCAGCCAGCGTGCCGCGCGCATCGCCGCGGGCCCGCTCAGCGCCGCTTCGCGCCGCCGAACAGCCCGCCGAGCACGCCGCGGATGATCTCGCGCCCGATCGTCGTGCCCATCGTGCGCACGGCGGAGGTGGCCGCCGTCTCGAGCATGCCGGGGCGCCGCCCGCCGCGCGGGCCGGTGCTGCCGAACAGCACGTCGCCGAGGCCGCCCGCAGCGCCGCCGGCGGCAGCACCGCCCGTGCCGCCGGCAGC
>CALIDR010000230.1 GCA_938022295.1 uncultured Burkholderiaceae bacterium | reverse complement strand
CCACGGGCGCGAGTAGCGCAGGGCAGCCAGCGCGCAGCGCTGGCCGCCGAGGTGAAGCGCCGCCGCCCGCGCGCACGGCGCTTTGCCGCGCCAACCTACGCAGGCCACTCAAAGCGAACGGTCAATGTCGGCAGAGGGCCGACATCAGCCGTTCACCTTCATCGCGCGGGCAGCGGGAACAGCCGCGGCAGCCACGAAAGGTAGGCGAGCATACCGAGTAGCTCGACGAGCGACTGCACGACGATCACCATCGCCGCGAGTTCCCAGCCCGCCGGCAGCGCCAGTGCGAGCGGCAGGACGACGAACGAGTTGCGCGTGCCGAGGCTGTAGGCCAGCGTGCGCGCCTGGTCGGCGCGCAGGCGCAGCGTCTTCGCGAGCGCCCAGGCGAGCCCTGCAGCGACGAGCAGATAGGCCACGAACAGCGGCACCACGCCGGCGAGCCGGGGCAGCAGCGCGGCCAGCGTGCCGACCTGCGCGCCCGCGATCAGCAGCACGACGAGCGCGAGCAGCGGCACCGCCGACCACGCCAGCCGCTCGCGCCACACCTCGCGCGCCGGCGCGGCCTCGATCCAGCGCTCGCTGACGGCGGCGGCCGCCAGCGGCACGAGCACGATGGCGAGCGCCGGCGCGAGCACCGGCAGCGACAGCGCCGCCAGCGGGTCGGCACCTTCGGCCGGCGTGGCCATCGCCCACAGGTACAGCGGCAGCAGCAGCAACTGCAGCAGCAGGTTCAGCGGGGTCACCGCGATCGCCCCGGGCAGATGGCCGCGGCCGAGCGCGCAGAACGTGACGAACCAGTCGGTGCACGGCACGAGCAGCACGAGCAGCACGCCGAGGCGCAGCGCCGGGTCGGCCGGCAGCGCCTGCACGGCAGCCCAGACGGCGAGTGGCACGAGCACGAAGTTGCCGCCGAGCACCGCGGCGACGAAGCGGTGGTCGGCGAAGGCGTCGCGCAGGTGCAGCAGCGGCACCTGCACGAACGTCGCGTACAGCAGCACCGCCAGCACCGGCCACAGCGCGGCTTCGAACGCCGGCCCGACGCCCGGCCAGCGGTGGCCGACCGCGAGACCGACGCCGATCGCGGCGAGGTAGATCCAGACCTGCAGGCGTTCGAGCGTCGCGCGGTCGGGCATCAGGCGAACTCGTAGTCGCGCGGGTCGGGCCGCGCCAGCGAGCGCACGTACTCGCGCGTGAAGCCGGGCCACAGCGCGACGATGCGCCCGCCCTCCATGCGGTACCAGCTGCGGCACGCACTCCACACCGAGTGCGCCAGGCGCGCCTGCAGCGCGGCGTCGTAGGCGGCCATCGCGTCGGCCCGCACGTCGAGCCAGCGCGCGCCACGCTCGCGCAGCGCCCGCATGCACGCGATCGCGTGGCGCACCTGGGGCTCGATGTAGAGCAGCGTCGACGTGTGGCCGGTGCCGGTGTTCGGCCCGAGCAGCAGGAACAGGTTCGGAAAGCCCGCCACCGCCACGCCCCGGTAGGCGCGCGGGCCGTCGGCCCAGGCCTCGCGCAGGGTGCGGCCGTCGCGGCCCGTGATCTCGAGCGACGACAGCAGGTGCACGGTGTCGAAGCCGGTCGCGCACACCAGCGCGTCGAGCGGCCGCTCGCGGCCGTCGGCGGTGACGATGCCCGCGGGCGTCACCCGCTCGACCGCGTCGGTGACGAGCTCGACGTTCGGCCGCCCGAGCGCCGGGTAGAAGTCGTTCGAATAGATGATGCGCTTGCAGCCGAGCGGGTAGTTGGGGCGCAGCTTGGCGCGCAGCGCCTCGTCGCTCACCTGCGTGCGCAGATGACGCTCGGCCAGGTGCAGCATGTTCTTGCGCGCGAGGGTGCCCTCGTCGAAGCCGCGGCGCGTCCACTCGAGGAAGTGGTACCAGAAGCGGCGCACCAGCCACGCATAGGGCGGCAGCCGGGCGAGCGCGCGGTCGAGCGCGGTGTAGCGGCGGTCCAGCCGCGGCAGCACCCAGTTCGCGGTGCGCTGGAACACGTGCAGCCGCTGCGCGTCGCGCGCCAGCGGCGGCACCAGCTGCGACGCCGTCGAGCCGGTGCCGATCACGCCGACGCGCATGCCAGGCGCGATCGCCTTCGGGTCCCAGCGCGCCGAGTGCAGCTTCAGACCGGTGAAGTCCGCGAGACCCACGATCGCCGGCCAGCGCGGCTGGCTCAGCGGGCCGGTGCTGCAGACGAAGAAGCGCGCGTGCAGCGTGGCGCGGCCGGTGGCGTCGGCGGTCTCGATCGCCCAGCGCCCGGCGTCGGCGTCGAAGCGTGCGGCGACGATGCGCGTGCCGAGCCGCAGGTGCGCGCGCACGCCGAACCGCTCGGCACAGCGCTCCATGTATGCCTGGATCTCGGGCGCGGCGGCGAAGCGCCGCGACCAGTGCGGGTTCGGCGCGAACGAGAACGAGTACAGCGGCGCGGGAACGTCGACGTGCGCGCCGGGATAGCGGTTGTCCCACCACGTCCCGCCGAGGCCTGCGGACTGCTCGACGACGACGAAGTCGTCGCAGCCGGCACGCTTCAGGCCGATCGCCATCGCCAGCCCCGACATGCCGGCGCCGAGGACGACGACGTCGGTCGTCGCCGGTGCGTCAGCCATCGGCGTCGACCGTCATGCCGCGGCGCGCCGCTTGATGCGCTCGAGCACGGCCCGGAAGCGCGGGTGGCGGCAGTCGTCGAGCCACTCGAAGGCGACCATCTCGGCGCTCGCGATCACCGCGCCGGCCTGCGCGAGGCGCTGCAGCGCGAGCGTGCGGTCGGCGTGCGAGCGCGAGCCGCAGGCGTCGGCGACGACGAACGTCTGCAGCCCGGCGCGCCGCAGCCCGAGCGCGGTCTGCAGCAGGCACACGTGCGCCTCGCAGCCGGCGACGACGACCTGCGCGACGCCCGGGCGGGCCTCGCGCAGCGCGTCGACGAGCCCGTCGCGGCAGGCGTCGAAGTGCGTCTTCGCGACGACGCGCGCGCAGCGCTCGTGCACCGCGGCGACGTTGTCGCCGAGCCGCGACGGGTTCTGCGCCGTCCCGATCACCGGCACGCCGAGCTCGCGCGCGACGTCGGCGAGGAACACGGCCTCGCCGACGACACGCGCGGCGCGGTCGACGATCGGCATCAGCCGCTGCTGGTAGTCCACCAGCACGAGCGCGCTGCGGTCGGCGGAGATCGCGTTCATCGGGTAGGGCGTCACGGTGGGTGGCGGAAGTCCGTCGCCGCGTGCCGCGGCGGGCCGAAGAGTCTCGATTGTGACGGCGGCTCGTCAGCTGCCTGCGCGTGCCGGCGCCGTTACCCGCAGCCTCGTTCAGCCCACCGGCAGCTTCAGGCAGGTGACGCGGAACACGTGCCCCTCGGGGTCGGCGAGCACGGCCCGCCACTGGTCGTAGTAGGTGCGAAACGGCGCCTTGACGATGCGCCCGCCGAGCGCCGGCGGGCGCGCGGCGGCGCGGTCGACCTCGCCCGGCTCGGCGCACACGAAGGTCGCGAACACCGTGGTCGCCGGTGCGGCCGGCGCCGGGGGCAGCGCGAGCAGTTCGCGCGCCGCCGGGGCGTTGAAGCCGAGCTCGCTGTCGCCGGTGTCCAGCGCGCGGTAGATCGGCGTGCGCGAGGTCTCGATCTCGGCGAAGCCGAACAGCGCCTGGTAGAACGCGAGCTGGGCGTCGACGTCGGTGCTCAGCGAGTTGACGAGCATCTTCACGTGCCAGCTCCCGCGGCCGCCTTCAGGCCGTAGGTCGTCAGGTACCGCTCGTGCAGGTGCTCGCCGACGGTGCAGGGCGCGAAGCGCGGCGGGTGCGCGGCGTCGACGCAGCCGGGCAGCGGCTCGACGCGCGTCAGGTAGTCGGGGTTGTAGAAGAACGGGATCGAGAAGCGCGGCCGGCCGCCGCTGGCCACGTTGCGCACGCGGTGCGGGTTGGAGCGGAAGCGGCCGTTGGTCCAGCGGGGCATCATGTCGCCGAGGTTGACGACGAAGCTGCCCTCGATCGGCGGCGCGGCGATCCACGCGCCGTCGGGCAGCTGTACCTCGAGCCCGCCGTGGCCGTCCTGCGCGAGCACGGTGACGGCGCCCCAGTCGGTGTGCGCGCCGGCGCCCCACAGCCGCTCGTCGGCGCCTTCGGGGTGCGGCGGGTAACGCAGCAGCCGCAGCGTGACCATCGGGTTGGCGTGCGCGTGGTCGAACGTCGACTCGGGCTCGCCGAGCGCGAGCGCGACGAGCTGCATCAGCCGGCGCGAGAGCGCGCACATCGCGCCGACGTAGGCCTCGCACGCCGGCTGTAGCGCCGGCAGCGCGGCCGGCCACTGGTTGCAGCCGTAGCTCTGGTAGCCGCGCCGGACGTAGGGGTGGTCGACGGCGTAGTCGAGGCCGCAGTAGAAGCTCTCCTTCAGGTCGGGCAGCGAGGCGGCGTCGAGCGTCTGCGAGCCGATCGCCTCGTAGCCGCGCATCGCCGGCGACCGGTGCAGCGAGAGTTCGTCCTTCTGCGCCTGCGGCAGCTCGAACAGCGCCCGCGCCAGTTCGAACATCGTCGCCACTTGCGCCGCCGGCACGCCGTGGCCGACGACGTAGAAGAAGCCCGCCGTCTCGCAGGCGCTGCGGATCGCGGGCGCCACGGTGCGCCCGCCCGGCGAGCCCGGCGCGAGCGCGTCGGCGAGGTCGACGACGGGAATCGACGCCGGCGCCACGCTCACCCGCGCACGGTGCGCTCGGCCGCCGGCGGCAGGAAGCGGTCGGTCCAGATGTCGGCCACCGCGATGCCGGGCTTCAGGCCGAACGCCGTCACCGTCTCGTCGATCGGCGCCTGCAGCCGCTCGGGCGTGGCCGCGCCCCAGCCGTGTTCGCGCGTGCCGGGCGTGACCATCGTGCCGGCGACGATCAGCTTCAGCCGCTCGAGCTCGAGCTCCTCGTTGGCCAGTGCCTCGCGCGCCTTGACCGCGGCCGCGCCCGCGCGCGGGTCGGCGATGCAGTCGAGCCAGCCGCGCGTGGACGCGCGCACGAACGCAGCGAGTGCCTGGGGCTGCTCGGCGATCGTCTTCGGGTTGGCGACGATGCCGTTGCCGTAGGCGCGCAGGCCATGGTCGGAGTAGCGGAACACCGTGAGCTGCTCGGGCATCACGCCGCGCGCCTTCAGGTTCAGCAGGCCGGTGAAGAAGAAGTACGCCGCGCCGTCGAAGTCGCCCTTCGCGAACCGGGTGTCGCCGATGCCGGGCTCGACGTTCTCCCACTTCACCGTCGACGGGTCGAAGCCGTTGGCCTTCGCGAACACCGGGAACAGCTTGCGCGAGGCGTTGAACGGCTGGCCGAGGATCGTCCTGCCGGCCAGGTCGGCCGGCTTCGAGATGCCGCTGTCCTTGCGCACCAGGATCGAGTTCGGATTCAGGTCGTACTGGATCGCGACCGCGCGCAGCATGCGATCGGGGTTGGCGGTGTTGAACTCGATCATCGTCGACAGGTCGGCCGACGCGGCGTCGTAGGCGCCGCCGGCCACCAGGCTGATCGCCGCCGCCGAGCCGTTGCCGGTGTCGATCGTCACGTCCAGGCCGGCGTCGCGGTAGTA
>CALIDR010000229.1 GCA_938022295.1 uncultured Burkholderiaceae bacterium | reverse complement strand
CCACGGGCGCGAGTAGCGCAGGGCAGCCAGCGCGCAGCGCTGGCCGCCGAGGTGAAGCGCCGACGCCCGCGCGCACGGCGCTTTGCCGCGCCAACCTACGCAGGCCACTCAAAGCGAACGGTCAATGTCGGCAGAGGGCCGGCAGGCGACCACCGTCGATCTTGCCGACACGAGACGGACACCTGCGATGCGAGGCAGGGCTGAAGGCGTCATGTCCCTGCAGCTTCGCGGCGCTGCAGCGAGGCCACGCGCACGCCGAGCAGCCGCAGGCGGCGCTCGAGGCCGACCCGCTTCAGGCACTGGCCGGCGGCGGCGCGGATCGCGCCGGCGTCGGCGACGGGCTGCGGCAGCGTCAGGTCGCGCGTGACGGTGCGGAAGTCGTCGAAGCGCAGCTTGATGCCGACCGTGCGGCCCGCGTAGCCCTTGCGCTGCAAATCGGCGGCGACGCGCTCGCACAGCGACGTGAAGATGCGCGCGAGCTCGGCGCGGTCGCGGCGGGCGTGCAGGTCGCGCTCGAACGTCGTCTCGCGGCTCATCGAGACCGGCTCGTGCGCGGTGACGACCGGCCGTTCGTCGATGCCGTGCGCGGCGTCGTGCAGCCAGCGGCCGTAGCTCGCGCCGAAGTGCCCGACGAGCCCCTCGCGGTCCTTCGCCGCGAGCTCGCCGATCGTCGTGATGCCGAGCCGGGCGAGCTTGTCGCCCGCCTTCGGGCCGATGCCGTTGATGCGCCGCACCGGCAGCGGCCAGATGCGCGAGGGGATGTCGGCTTCGGTCAGCAGCGTCAGGCCGTCGGGCTTGTCGAGTTCGGAGGCGATCTTCGACAGCAGCTTGTTCGGCGTCACGCCGATCGAGCACGTGAGCCCGGTCGCGCGGCGCACGTTGTTGCGGATCTCCTGCGCCAGCGCGCGCACGCCGCCGAAGGGGTCGTGGCCCACCGCGTCCTGGGCGCCGGGCACGCCGGTGAGGTCGATGTAGATCTCGTCGATGCCGCGGTCCTCGATCACCGGCGCCAGCTCGGCCACCGCGGCCTTGAACGCGCGCGAGCAGCGGCGGTACTCGTCGAAGTCGGTGGGCAGCAGCACCGCCTGCGGGCAGCGCTGCGCGGCCTTCATCAGCCCCATGCCCGAGTGCACGCCGAACGCGCGTGCGGCGTAGGTGGCGGTCGTCGCGACGCCGCGTCCGGCATAGCCGGCCAGCGTCGCGAAGCGGCGGGTGCCGTCGGGCTGCACTTCGGGCTGATGGCGGCGCCCGCCGCCGATCACCACCGGCAGCCCCTTCAGTTCGGGGTAGCGCAGCAGTTCGACCGACGCGTAGAACGCGTCCATGTCCAGATGCGCGATCCAGCGGCGGGTCATCGAAGCGCGCGGCGTCACGGGCACGCGCCGCAGGGCGCGCCTACGGCCGCCGGGCCACGAGGCCGATCAGCGCCGAGCGGCCGCGGTGGCCGCTGCCTTCGTTCACGTCGGCCTCGTACTCGCGCAGTTCGACGATCTCCAGCGCGGCGAACGCCTCGCGCAGCATCGCCTCGGTGTACAGGTGCTCGACCTGCGGCGGCCCGCCGGTGCGGTAGTCGAGCTGCTTCGGCGTGTAGCCCTGCAGCACGAGCACGCCGCCGGGCTTCAGCGCGGCGATGCAGTGCGCGAACAGGCGCGCGCGCATCGGCGGATCGGCGAACTGGACGAAGATCGCGGCGATGCCGTCGTAGCGCTGCTCGCGCCACGCGAAGCCGTCGCAGTCGGCGACGTGGAAGTCGACCTGCACGCCCTCGCGCTCGGCCAGGCGGCGCGCCTTCGCGACGCCGACCTCGGCGATGTCGAACGCCTCGACGGCGAATCCCCGCTTCGCGAGCCACACGCTGTTGCGGCCTTCGCCGTCGGCCACGCACAGCACGCGGCCGCCGGGCGGGAAGTGGTGCGCGTGCTCGCGCAGCCACGCGTTGGGCTCGGTGCCGAACAGGAACGTGTCGCCGGCGAAGCGCTGGTTCCAGGTCGCGGCGGCGTCGGGGAAGGCGGGGGTGGGCGTGGGTGCGGGTGTGGCGGACATCGGGCGGGGGATGCGGATCGGCGACAGCCCGCATGCTACGCAGGTGCGGCTGCCGCGCCGTTCAGCGCCCAGCCGAGGAACGCGACGATCTCGGCCGTGTGCGGCGGCAGGCCGGCGCGCAGGTCGTGCCCGCCGTCGACCGCGATGAGCCGCGCGTCGGACGCGGCGCGTGCAAGGCGCTCGGCGTCGGCGAACGGCACCGTGGCGTCGTCGCGCCCGTGCACGAGCAGCACCGGGCAGCGCACGGCGCGGATCGTGTGCAACGGCGCGATGGCGTCGAAGCGGGTGCCGATGACGCGCTGCACGTGGTGCATCACCGCGGCGCCGACGACCGGGTACGGGATGCGGTGCTCGGCCAGGAAGCGGCGCATCACTTCCTGCGGATGCGCGAACGCCGACAGGCTCACGACGGCGCGCACCGGCGGGCCGCCGAGCGCGGCGCCGCTGCCCGACGCATAGAGCAGGCTCGCCGCCGCGCCGACCGAGTGGCCGACGAGCGCGAGCCGCGTGCCGTCGACGCCGGTCTGTGCGGCGAGCCAGCGCAGCCCGGCGGCGATGTCTTCGGCGAAGCGCGGCATCGACGTGAAGTCCTCGTCGTCGCTCGCGCCGTGGCAGCGCGCGTCGAGCAGCAGCACCGCGAAGCCGGCGCCCACCAGCGGGTCGACCATCGGCCACATCGTCGACGCGTTGGCGCCCCAGCCGTGCATCACGAGCACGGCGGGCAAGGCCGGGGCGCCGTCGGCCACGCACAGCACGCGGCCGCCGGGCGGGCAGTGGTGCGCGTGCTCGCGCAGCCACGCGTGGGGCTCGGTGCCGACCAGGAACGTGTCGCCGGCGAAGCGCTGGTTCCAGGTCGC
>CALIDR010000228.1 GCA_938022295.1 uncultured Burkholderiaceae bacterium | reverse complement strand
AGCGTCATGACCTGGAACAGCGTGTACAGCGACCGTCCGAGGTGGCCGAACCAGTCGGGGAACGAGTCGCCGAACAGCTTGGTCGCGATGACCGCGAAGACGTAGAAGATCAGCCCGAGCACGGCGGCGATCGAGCCCAGTCCGGGGATCGCCGCCAGCAGCCCGCCGACGACGCGGCGCATCGACGGCACGACGGTGAGCACGCGCAGCACCCGCAGCACGCGCAGCGCGCGCAGCACCGCGAACGGGCCGCTGGCCGGCACGAGCGCGATCGCGACGACGGCGAAGTCGAACACGCTCCACGGGTCGCGGAAGAACGCGCCGCGGTGCACGTACAGGCGCGCCGCGATCTCGACCACGAACACGGCGAGGATCGCGCGGTCGAGCGCGCTCAGCGCCGGCCCGTAGGCGGCCATCAGCGCCGGCGAGGTCTCCATGCCGAGGATGACGGCGTTGACGAGGATCAGCGCCAGGATCGCACGCTGCACCGGCGGGCGCTGTAGCACGGCGCCGAAGCGCTCGCGCAGGCTGGCGGTGGAAGGGGCGGAAGGGGTCGGCACGGCGGCGGGCGGCGGTGGCGGGCGCCGGCGATTCTGCCAAGCCGCCCCGGTGCGACGCGGGGCCGCGCGGCGCTGCGGCGAAGCCCCGATGGACACCCGGATGACCGGTCGTAGAGTAAGGGCTTCGTCAGGCCCGACGGCGACATTCCCCCGCGAAACGCCCCCCGTGGCGAACCGGCATCCGGCAACCCAGGAGACATCGATGAGCGACAGCGCGACCAAGCTCTACGAACCCCCGGCCGACCTCGTGCGCCAGGCGCACGTGAGCGGGATGGACGCCTACCGCAAGCTCGTCGCCCAGGCCGAGGCCGACTACGAAGGCTACTGGGCCGGGCTGGCGCGCGAGCTGCTGACGTGGAAGACGCCGTTCACGCAGGTGCTCGACGAGAGCAACCGGCCGTTCTTCAAGTGGTTCGCCGACGGCACGCTGAACGTGTCGTACAACTGCCTGGACCGCAACGTCGAGCGTGGGCTGGGCGACAAGACGGCGATCATCTTCGAGGCCGACGGCGGCGAGGTCACGAAGGTGACGTACCGCGAGCTGCTGGCGCTGGTCAGCCGCTTCGCCAACGCGCTGAAGGCGCGCGGCGTGAAGAAGGGCGACCGCGTCGTCATCTACCTGCCGATGTCGGTCGAGGGCGTGGCCGCGATGCAGGCCTGCGCGCGCATCGGCGCGACGCACTCGGTCGTCTTCGGCGGCTTCTCGGCGCAGGCGCTGCGCGATCGCATTCAGGACGCCGGCGCGGTGATGGTGATCACCGCCGACGAGCAGAAGCGCGGCGGCAAGGCGCTGCCGCTGAAGGCGATCGTGGACGAGGCGCTCGGCATGGGCGGCTGCGAGACGATCAGGAACGTCATCGTCTACCGCCGCACCGGCGGCAACGTCGCCTGGAAGGACGGCCGCGACGTCTGGCTGCACGACGAACTCGCCCGGGCCAGCGACCAGTGCGAACCCGAGTGGGTCGGCGCCGAGCACCCGCTGTTCCTGCTCTACACCAGCGGCTCCACCGGCAAGCCCAAGGGCGTGCAGCACTCCACCGGCGGCTACCTGCTGCACGCCGCGCTGACGACGAAGTGGACGTTCGACCTGAAGGACCACGACGTCTTCTGGTGCACCGCCGACATCGGCTGGGTCACCGGCCACACCTACATCACGTACGGGCCGCTCGCGCTCGGCGGCACCGAGATCGTGTTCGAAGGCGTGCCGACGTGGCCCGACGCCGGCCGGTTCTGGAAGATGATCCAGGACCACAAGGTCACGATCTTCTACACCGCGCCCACCGCGATCCGCTCGCTGATCAAGGCCGCCGAGAGCAACGAGGCGGTGCACCCGAAGCGCTACGACCTGTCGAGCCTGCGCATCCTCGGCTCGGTCGGCGAGCCGATCAACCCCGCGGCGTGGGAGTGGTACCACGCCCACGTCGGCGGCGGGCGCTGCCCGATCGTCGATACGTTCTGGCAGACCGAGACCGGCGGCCACATGATCACGCCGCTGCCAGGGGCGACGCCGCTCGTGCCGGGTTCGTGCACGCTGCCGTTCCCGGGCATCGACGCCGCGGTCGTCGACGAGACCGGCAAGGAAGTGCCCAACGGCCAAGGCGGCATCCTCGTGATCCGCAAGCCGTGGCCGAGCATGATCCGCACGATCTGGGGCGACCCCGAGCGGTTCAAGAAGAGCTACTACCCCGACGACTTCAAGGGCCAGTACTACCTCGCCGGCGACGGTGCGATCCGCGACGCCAAGACCGGATACTTCACGATCACCGGCCGCATCGACGACGTGCTGAACGTCTCGGGCCACCGCATGGGCACGATGGAGATCGAGTCGGCGCTGGTGTCGTGCACCGACCTGGTCGCCGAAGCCGCCGTCGTCGGCCGCCCCGACGAGACGACCGGCGAGGCGATCTGCGCCTTCGTCGTGCTCAAGCGCCCGCGCCCGACCGGCGAGGAGGCGAAGAAGATCGCCAACGAGCTGCGCAACTGGGTCGCCAAGGAGATCGGCCCGATCGCCAAGCCGAAGGACATCCGCTTCGGCGACAACCTGCCGAAGACGCGCTCGGGCAAGATCATGCGCCGTCTGCTGCGTTCGATCGCCAAGGGCGAGGCGATCACGCAGGACACCTCGACGCTCGAGAACCCCGCGATCCTCGAGCAGCTGGCGCAGACCAACTGACCGGGCGGCCGGCGACGACGGGCCCCGCGCGGGGCCCGTCGCTTTTCCGGCTCCCGATCAGGGTGTCGGGCGCCGCCCGATACTGCGTGCCGTCAGAGCACGAGGAGCGACGCATGGCCCAGTGGCGCAAGAAGACGGCCGACGAGGTCTACGGCCCCGACGAGATCGAGGCCCGGCTGAAGGACGAACTGCCGAAGTGGACCTACGAGGACGGCTGGATCCGCCGCAAGTACAAGACCAGCGGCTGGAAGGGCACGCTGATGGTCGTCAACGCGATCGGCCACCTCGCCGAGGCGGCGTGGCACCACCCCGACCTGACGGTGTCCTACGCGTTCGTCAACGTCAAGCTGATGAACCACGCCGCCAAGGGCGTGACCGACAAGGACTTCGAGCTCGCGCGGAAGATCGAGGAAGTCATCCTCTGGCAGCCCGGCGCGATCGAAGGCTCGGCGCTCGAAGGCACGCCGGACGACCCGCGCTTCAAGTACATCAAGTACGACTGACCTGCGCGCCGCCCGCCGGGCTCGTCCGCTGCGCGCCGCCGCCGCTGGCGACGAGCCACGCGGCGCCGGCGGCGAGCACGAGATACAGCGCGAGGCTGTAGAACTCGTACGGCACCCCGAGCAGGTCGACGGCGGCGTCGATGCAGCTCGCGCGTGCCTGGAAGATCTCGGGCAGCAGCCCGTCGAGTCCGGTGGCGTTGACGATGCGGTCGGCCAGCGTGCGCGCGCACGACTCGGTCTGCGCCGCGACCTGGTTCTGCCACACCGCGGCGGCCACGCCGGCCGCCGACGCCAGCAGCGCGAGCCCGGCGGCGACGCGGCGGCCGAGCGCCGACGACCAGACCAGCCCGAGCCCGCAGGCCGCGGCGACGACGACGAAGATCAGCCGCTGCAGCACGCACCACGGACAGGGCTGCATGTCGAACACGTGCTGCGACACCAGCGCCGCGCCGACCGCGCCGAGGCTCAGCGCGGCGCCGGCGGCGAACCAGCGTGCCGGTCGGGCCGCGCTCACCGCACCTGCGCGACCAGCTCGATCTCGACGCAGGCGCCCATCGGCAGCTGCGCGACGCCGAACGCGCTGCGCGCGTGGGCGCCGGCGGCGCCGAACACCTCGCCGATCAGTTCCGAGCAGCCGTTGGCCACCAGGTGCTGCTCGGTGAACGTGGGCGTGCTGTTGACGAGCCCGAGCAGCTTGACGATGCGCACGACGCGGTCGAGGTCGCCGTCGAGCGCCGCGGCGAGCGTGCCGAGCAGGTCGATCGCGACCGCGCGCGCAGCCGCCTTGCCCTCCTCGGTCGTCATCGTCAGCCCGAGCTGGCCGACCCAGGGCTTGCCGTCGCGGCGCGCGATGTGGCCGGAGACGAAGACGAGGTCGCCGGTGCGCACGAATGGCACGTAGGCCGCGGCCGGCACCGCCAGCGGCGGCAGCGTGATGCCCAGCGCCTGCAGGCGCGCGCGAACCGAGGCGGGGGACGTGGCCATGGCGGCAACCCCTGTCGGAGGGGGAAGGCAGTGAAAACCCCGAATCCTACACTGGCCCGATGCAGGCCCGGCGTGCATCCCTCGACGGCATCGGGATCGCGCTGCTCGCCGCCGCCTGGCTCGCCGGCGTCGCCGTCCACCTGCGTCAGGGCGCGTTGCCGACCCCGACGTTCGCCTGGGCGCTCGGCGCCGCGGCACTCGCGGGCCTCGCCGTGGCGGTGCGCTGGCCGCCGCTGCGGGCGATGGCGCTGCCGGCGCTCGCCGCGCTCGGCTTCGCCTGGGCCACGCTGCTTGCGCAGCAGCGGCTGCAGCAGGTGCTGCCGCCGGCGCTCGAAGGCGAAGACGTCGAGCTGGTCGGCGTCGTCGCCGGGCTGCCGCGGCACGTCGCCGACGGCGTGCGCTTCGTGTTCGAGGTCGAACGGGCCACGCTGCGCGGCGAGCCCGTGCCAGTGCCGCGCCGGGTGTCGCTCGGCTGGTACCGCGGCTGGCACGACGACGCGCTGCTCGCCGGCCCGGCGTTCGACGTCGAGGCCGGCCAGCGCTGGCGCCTGACGGCGCGGCTGCGCGCGCCGCACGGCCACCGCAACCCGCACGGCTTCGACTTCGAACTCTGGCTGTTCGAGCAGGGCATCCGCGCCACCGGCTACGTGCGCACGACGGCGCGCACGCCGCCGCCGGTGCTGCTCGCGCGCGGCGCCGGCCACGCCGTCGACCGCTGGCGCCAGCGCGTGCGCGACGCGCTCTTCGCGCGCCTCGCGGACCCGCGCGCAGCCGGCGTGCTCGCCGGACTCGCGGTCGGCGACCAGGCGTCGATCGCGCGCGACGACTGGGACCTGTTCCGCGACTCGGGCACCGCGCACCTGATGGCGATCAGCGGGCTGCACGTGACGATGTTCGCCTGGGGCGCGGCGGCGCTGATCGGCGCCGCGTGGCGGCGCAGCGAGCACCTGCCGCTGTGGCTGCCGGCACCGACCGCCGCGCGCTGGGGCGGCGTCGCCGCCGCGGCGGCGTACGCGGTGTTCGCCGGCTGGGGCGTGCCGGCGCAGCGCACGGTGTGGATGCTGGCGACGGCGGCGCTGCTGCGCAGCGCCGGGGCGGCGTGGCCGTGGCCGCTCGTGCTGCTCGCGGCGGGGGTCGTCGTCTCGGTGGCCGATCCGTGGGCGATGCTGCAGCCGGGGTTCTGGCTGTCGTTCGTCGCCGTCGGGCTGCTGATGGCCTCGGAGCCGGTCACCGGCCGCGCCCCCCATGCCGCCGAGGGCTGGCGCCACCGCTCGTCGGCCGCCGTGCGGGGGGCGCTGCGCACGCAGCTCGTGGCCACCGTCGGCCTCGCACCGCTGACGCTGGTGCTGTTCGGGCAGGTCTCGGTCGTCGGCTTCGTCGCCAACCTGGTCGCGATCCCGCTCGTCACGCTGGCGATCACGCCGCTGGCGCTGGCGGGGGTCGTCTGGCCGCCGCTGTGGGAGCTCGGCGCCGGGCTCGTCGCGATGCTGGCGCGGGTGCTCGCGATGCTGACGGCGTGGCCGGCGGCGGTGTGGACGGCGCCGGCCGCGCCGGCGTGGGCGCAGGCGGCCGGGCTGCTGGCGGCGCTGCTGCTCGTCGCGCCGCTGCCGTGGCGGCTGCGGCTGCTGGCGCTGCCGCTCGCGCTGCCGCTGCTGGCCCCGGCCGTCGAGCGGCCGGCGGCCGGGCGCTTCGACGTCGTCGCCGCCGACGTCGGCCAGGGCAACGCGGTGCTCGTGCGCACGCGAGGCCACACGCTGCTCTACGACACGGGCGCGCGCTACTCGCGCGACAGCGACGCCGGCCAGCGCGTGCTGGTGCCGCTGCTGCGGGCCCTCGGCGAGCGCCGGCTCGACGTCCTCGTGCTCAGCCACCGCGACAGCGACCACGTCGGCGGCGCCGCGGCCGTGATGGCGGCCCTGCCCGTGCGGTTGCTCGTCAGCTCGCTCGACGACGCGCATGCGCTGCGCGCTTCGGGCATCGCGCACCATCGCTGCGACGCCGGCCGTCGCTGGACGTGGGACGGCGTCGCGTTCGAGATCCTGCATCCCGAGGCGGCCGACCACGCGCGGCCGCTCAAGCCCAACGCGCTGAGCTGCGTGCTGCGCGTGGCCGATGCGAGCGGGCGCAGCGCGCTCTTGGCCGGCGACATCGAGGCGGCGCAGGAGGCGGCGCTGGCGCTGCGCGTCGGTGCGGGCCTGCGCAGCGACGTGCTGCTCGTGCCGCACCACGGCAGCCGCACGTCGTCCAGCGGCGCGTTCCTCGACGCCGTCGCGCCGGCGCACGCCGTCGTGCAGGCGGGCTACCGCAGCCGCTTCGGCCACCCGGCGCCCGACGTCCTCGCGCGCTACGCCGAACGCGGCGTCGCGCTGGCGCGCAGCGACCTCTGCGGCGCCTGGCGGTGGGACGGCGGGACGCCGACCTGCGAGCGGCAGCGCGCAAGGCGATACTGGCATTGGACCCCGCCGGGCGACGACTGAGACGGCGTCGGCACGCCGCACCACAGGCGTGCACGATGCACCGCACCGAACCGGTGCCGATGGTCTGGAAGTTGCTGCACCGGCGGCAGAGCAAAGGACCGGAGGAACCCCGTGGCCATCCACGTCGCCCTGAACCACGTCACCCACTACCGCTACGACCGCCGCGTCGGCCTGTCGCCGCAGATCGTGCGCCTGCGTCCCGCGCCGCACAGCCGCACGCCGATCCTCGGCTACTCGATGCGCGTCGAGCCGGCCGCCCACTTCGTCAACTGGCAGCAGGACCCGTTCGCGAACTACCTCGCGCGGCTCGTGTTCCCGGAGAAGACGGCGGAGTTCAAGGTCACGGTCGACCTGGTCGCCGAGATGGCGGTCTACAACCCGTTCGACTTCTTCCTCGAGCCCGACGCCGAGCAGTTCCCGTTCGACTACGAGACCGGGCTGAAGCACGACCTGCTGCCGTACCTCGCCAAGCTGCCGCTGACGCCACGCTTCGGCGCGTTCCTCGCCAGCATCCCGCGCGAACGCCGGCGTACGATCGACTTCATCGTCGAGCTCAACCAGCGCCTGCAGCGCGAGATCGGCTACCTGATCCGCATGGAGCCGGGCGTGCAGACGCCCGAGGAGACGCTCGAGAAGACCTGCGGCTCGTGCCGCGACACCGGCTGGCTGCTCGTGCAGCTGCTGCGCCACCTGGGGCTCGCGGCGCGCTTCGTCTCCGGCTACCTGATCCAGCTCAAGCCCGACGTGAAGGCGGTCGACGGGCCCAGCGGCGCCGAGGTCGACTTCACCGACCTGCACGCCTGGTGCGAGGTCTACCTGCCCGGCGCCGGATGGATCGGGCTGGACCCGACCTCCGGCCTGCTCGCCGGCGAGGGCCACATCCCGGTCGCGTGCACGCCCGAGCCGTCGAGCGCGGCGCCGATCACCGGCGCCCACGACGAGGCCGAGGTCGAGTTCAGCCACCACATGGCGATCACGCGCATCTACGAATCGCCGCGCGTGACCAAGCCCTACACCGACGAGCAGTGGCAGGCGATCCTGAACCTCGGCCACGACGTCGACGCCCACCTGCGGCAGCAGGACGTGCGGCTGACGATGGGCGGCGAGCCCACCTTCGTCTCGGTCGACGACCGCGACGGCGCCGAGTGGAACACCGACGCGCTCGGGCCCACCAAGCGCGGCGTCGCGCAGGGCCTCGTGCACAAGCTGCGCGCCAAGTACGGCGCCGGCGGCTTCCTGCACTTCGGCCAGGGCAAGTGGTACCCCGGCGAGCAGCTGCCGCGCTGGGCGCTGACGGTGGCCTGGCGCGCCGATGGCGAGCCGTGCTGGCACGACCCGGCCCTGTTCGCCGACGAGCGCGAGCCGCACCGCTACACCGACGCCGACGCGAAGCGCTTCATCGAAACGCTCACCGCGCGGCTCGGCCTGGACCGCAAGTACGTCGTACCCGGCTACGAGGACACCTGGTACTACCTGTGGCGCGAGCGCCGGCTGCCGGTGAACGTCGACCCGTTCGACAGCAAGCTCGACGACGAGCTCGAGCGCGCGCGGGTGCGCCGCGTGTTCGACCAGGGGCTCGACCACGTCGTCGGCTACGTGCTGCCGCTCAAGCGCGAGTGGCAGGTCGGCACGGCGGGGCCGAAGTGGATCACCGGCCGCTGGTTCGTGCGCGACGAGCGGCTGTACCTGATCCCCGGCGACTCGCCGATGGGCTACCGCCTGCCGCTCGACTCGCTGCCCTGGGTCAAGGCGAGCGAGTACCCGTTTCACCTCGAGCACGATCCGTTCGCGCCGCGCGGCGCGCTGCCGGCCGCCGCGGTGCTGCGCGCGCAGGCCGGCGGCCCCGGCTACGACGCGCACCAGGTCGGCCGCGGCTACGCCGAAGGCGGCGCGGTGGCGCTGCAGGGCCAGGAGTGGCCGGCGCTCGGGGAGGGTGCGCCGGGCGAAGGGCAGGGCGGCTGGTGGCCGGTGGCGTCCGGGCCGCACACGCCGGTGGGGCCGCACCCGCGCGGCACCGACGCCTTCCCGCAGCGCGGCGAGAGCGCGTCGTGGATCGTGCGCACCGCGCTGTGTGTCGAGGTGCGCGATCCGCAGCGCATGAACGGCCCGAAGGCCGAGGCGCAGCACGGCGGCGAGAGCGGCGTGCTGTACGTCTTCATGCCGCCGCTGGCGCACCTCGAGGACTACCTCGCGCTGCTGGCCGCGGTCGAGGCGACGGCCGCCGAGCTCGGCATGCAGATCGTGCTCGAGGGCTACCCGCCGCCGCGCGACCCGCGGCTGAAGATCCTGCAGGTCACGCCCGACCCGGGCGTGATCGAGGTCAACATCCACCCGGCGCACGACTGGGACGAGCTCGTCGACCACACCGAGTTCCTCTACGAGGCGGCGCACCAGACCAAGCTCAGCACCGAGAAATTCATGCTCGACGGCCGCCACACCGGCACCGGCGGCGGCAACCACTTCGTGCTCGGCGGCGCGACGCCGGCCGACAGCCCGTTTCTGCGCCGCCCCGACCTGCTCGCGAGCCTGCTGACGTTCTGGCACAACCACCCGAGCCTGAGCTACCTGTTCTCGGGTCTCTTCATCGGGCCGACGAGCCAGAGCCCGCGCATCGACGAGGCGCGCGACGACCAGGTCTACGAGGTCGAGATCGCGCTGCAGGAGATCGAGCGCCAGCTCAGCGTCTACGGCCAGTGCCCGCCGTGGCTGGTGGACCGCACGCTGCGCAACCTGCTGATCGACGTCAGCGGCAACACGCACCGCGCCGAGTTCTGCATCGACAAGCTCTACTCGCCCGACGGTGCCAACGGCCGCCTCGGTCTGCTCGAGCTGCGCGCGTTCGAGATGCCGCCGCACGCGCGCATGAGCCTCGTGCAGCAGCTGCTGCTGCGTGCGCTGGTGGCGTGGTTCTGGCGCGAGCCGTACACGACGGCCGGCGCCCAGCGCCTGACGCGCTGGGGCACCGGGCTGCACGACCGCTTCCTGCTGCCCACGTTCGTCAAGATGGACTTCGACGACGTGCTGGCCGAGCTCGCGCACGCCGGCTTCGCGTTCGACGCGCAGTGGTTCGCGCCGCACTTCGAGTTCCGATTCCCGCTCGTCGGCGAGGTCGCGGTGGCCGGCCTCGAGCTGAGCCTGCGCAACGCGCTCGAGCCGTGGCACGTGATGGGCGAGGAGGGGGCGGCCGGCGCCACGGTGCGCTACGTCGATTCGTCGCTCGAGCGGCTCGAGGTCAAGGTCACGGGGCTGAACGACAACCGCCACGTCGTCACCGTCAACGGCCGCGCGCTGCCGCTGCAGCCCACCGGGCGCATCGGCGAGTTCGTCTGCGGCGTGCGCTACCGCGCTTGGCAGCCTCCGTCGGCGCTGCACCCGACGATCGGCGTGCACGCGCCGCTGACGTTCGACGTCGTCGACAACTGGCTGCAGCGATCGCTCGGCGGCTGCCGCTACCACGTCGCGCACCCGGGCGGGCGCA
>CALIDR010000227.1 GCA_938022295.1 uncultured Burkholderiaceae bacterium | reverse complement strand
CCTGAACGAGGCCCCCGCACGATGAGCGCGACACCGCCACGCCCCGCCGCCGCGGGCGAGCGCAACGAACTCGGCGCCGCGCTGGCCGCGCTGCGCCAGGCGCTGCTGACGGTGGCCGCCTTCAGCGGCTTCATCAACGTGCTGATGCTCGCGCCGGCGATCTACATGCTGCAGGTCTACGACCGCGTGCTCGGCTCGCGCAACGAGACGACGCTGCTCGTGCTCAGCATCATGGTCGTCGGCGCGTTCCTGTTCATGGGCGCGCTCGAGGCCGTGCGCGGCTGGGTGCTGGTGCGCGTGGGCGCGCGGCTGGACGCGCAGCTCAACGCGCGCGTCTTCACCGCCGCCTTCGAGCGCAACCTGCGGCGCCCGGGCAGCAACACCGCGCAGCCGATCCACGACCTCAACACGGTGCGCCAGACGCTCACCGGCTCGGCGCTGCTGGCCGCGTTCGACGCGCCTTGGCTGCCGGTGTACCTCATCGTGATCTTCCTGATGTCGCCCGCACTCGGGTGGTTCGCGCTCGCCGGCTCGGTGGTGCTGCTGGTGCTCGTCGTCGTCAACGAGCGCGTGTCCAAGCCGGGGCTCGACGAGGCTCAGAAGTACTCGCTGCAGTCGCACCAGGCGCTGACGAACCACCTGCGCAACGCCGAGGTGATCGAGGCGATGGGCATGCTGCCGCAGCTGCGCCAGCGCTGGTACGAGCTGCATCGCCGCCAGCTGCAGACCCAGGCCAGGGCGAGCGACCTCGGCGCCGTGATGGGCGGGGCGACCAAGTTCGTGCGCATCGCGCTGCAGTCGCTCGTGCTCGGCTTCGGCGCGCTGCTCGTGCTCGAGAACCAGATGACGCCGGGCATGATGATCGCGGCGTCTATCCTCGCCGGCCGGGCGCTAGCGCCCGTCGAGCTGCTGGTGGGCAACTGGAAGCAGCTCGTCAGCGGCCGCCAGGCCTACGCGCGGCTGCGCGAGCTGCTGGCGGTGCACCCGCCGCGCGCGCGCGGCATGACGCTGCCGCGCCCGGCCGGGCGCATCACGGTCGAGGCGGCCTCCACCGCCGCGCCGGGCACGCAGCGGCTGATTCTGAAGAACCTGTCGTTCGCGATCGCGCCGGGCGAGATCGTGGCCATCGTGGGCCCGAGCGCGTCGGGCAAGTCGTCGCTGGCGCGCATGCTGGTAGGCATCTGGCCGGCGCTCACCGGCAGCGTGCGGCTGGACGGCGCGTCGGTGTTCGACTGGAACAAGGACGAGCTCGGCCCCCACATCGGCTACCTGCCGCAGGACATCGAGCTGTTCGACGGCACGGTGGCCGAGAACATCGCCCGCTTCGGCGACGTCGACCCGGAGAAGGTCGTCCAGGCCGCGCGGCGCGTCGACATGCACGAGCAGATCCTGCGCCTGCCGCAGGGCTACGACACGCCGCTCGGCGCCGACGGCAGCAACCTCTCCGGCGGCCAGCGCCAGCGCATCGGCCTGGCGCGCGCGCTGTACGGTGACCCGTCGTTCGTCGTGCTCGACGAGCCCAACTCCAACCTCGACGAGAGCGGCGAGAAGGCGCTCGTCGACGCCGTCAAGGGCCTGAAGGAGCGCGGCTGCACGGTGGTGCTGATCACGCACCGCATGTCCACGCTGTCGGCGGCCGACAAGATCCTCGTCCTCGCCGAAGGCACGCTGGCCGCCTACGGCCCGCGTGACGAGGTGTTCAAGGCGATGCAGGGCGGCCAGCCCGCCGGCGCCGCGCCGCTGCGCCGCGTGCCGCCGGCCGCGGCCGCCGCGATGCCCGCGACCGCCGCGCCCCTCACCGCGATGCCCCCCATCACCACCGCGCGCCCCGGCGCTGCCGGTGGCAGTTGAGCTGGCCCCGTCGTCTCCACCCCCGCCGCAGCGCTCCCTCGATGTCCGCCACCGCCCCGCCCGCCCGCCCCGACCCGCTCCCGGCCGCGCCCCGCCGCAGCGGCGACGCCGGCCTGGACCTGAACGACGCGCGCCCGCGCCGCTGGGGCTGGGCGCTGGTGATCCTCGGCTTCGGCGGCTTCATGGCCTGGGCGGCGACGGCGCCGCTGGACGCCGGCGTGCCGTCGCCGGGCACCGTCGTCGTCTCCGGCAACCGCAAGGCGGTGCAGCCGCTGGTGGGCGGCAAGATCGCCGAGGTGGCGGTGCGCGACGGCGACACCGTCACCGCCGGCCAGGTGCTGGTGCGGCTCGACGGCACGCAGGCGCGCTCGCAGTACGACGTCGCGCGCGGCCAGTGGTACAGCGCCGCGGCCGTCGAGGCGCGGCTGGCGGCCGAGCGCAGCGGCCAGCGGCGCATCGTCTACCCCCCCGAGCTCGAGGAGGCGGCCGGCGACCCTCGCGCCGCCGGCGCGATGGCGCTGCAGAACGAGCTGTTCCTCACCCGCCGCCGCGCGCTGGAGAGCGACCTCGACGTGCTGCGCGAGAACATCCGCGGCCTCGAGGTGCTGATGGAAGGCATCGAGCAGGCGAGCCAGGCGCGGCGCGAGCAGGCGCGGCTGCTGCGCGAGGAGATCGAGCGCCAGCGCGACCTCGTCGCCGACGGCTTTCTCGCCCGCAACCGCTTCTCGGAGCAGGAGCGGCAGCTCGCCGCGCTCAACGGCGCGATCGCCGAGGACGCCGGCAATCTCGGCCGCACGCGCCAGCAGGTGGCCGAGCTGCGCGCGCGCATGGTGGCGCGCGAGCAGGAGTACCGGCGCGAGGTCGAGTCGCAGCTCACCGAGGTGCAGCGCGACGCCGCCGCGCTCGCCAGCCGCCTGCACGCGCTCGAGTTCGAGCTCGTCAACACCGAGATCAAGTCGCCGGCCGACGGCATCGTCGTCGGCCTCGTCGTCCACACGGTGGGCGGCGTCGTGACGGCCGGCGCGCCGATGATGGAGGTGGTGCCGGCCGACGAGCCGCTGACGATCGACGCCCAGATCGCGCCGCACCTGATCGACAAGGTCCACGCCGGGCTCGAGGTCGACATCCTGTTCCCCGCCTTCAACCAGGCGACGACGCCGCACATCCCGGGGCGGGTGCGGCAGGTGTCGGCCGACGTCCTCGTCGAGCCGAAGGAGGGCCACACGTTCTACAAGGCCGTCGTCGAGGTCACGCCCGAGGGCATGAAGATGCTGCGCCAGCACCAGATCCGCGCCGGCATGCCGGCCGAAGTCTTCGTGCGCACGGGCGAGCGCACGCTGCTGAACTACCTGCTCAAGCCGCTGGCCGACCGCCTCAACCGCGCGCTGACCGAGCCATGAGCGGCCCCGCCCGGTTGCGGCGCGGGTGCGCCGCCGCGTTCGCCGTCGCGGCGGCCCTGCTGGCCGGCAGCAGTGCCGCCGCCGCGCAGGGCGGCAAGGCGTTCGCCGCCGGCTTCGACGCCGCGCAGGCCCACGACGCCGACTACCGCGCCTCGCGCTTCGAGCTGCGCGCGCGCGAGCAGGCGGTGCCGATCGCGCGCGCGGGGCTGCTGCCCGGCGTCGTCGGCCGCTACAGCGAGTCGCGCGTGCGCGGCGAGCGCGACCAGCTCAACGCGCTCGGGCAGGACTTCAGCCAGCGCATCGACTACCGCAACCCGGTGTGGGCGCTGCAGCTGCGCGCCCCGCTGATCAATTTCGACGCCTACCGCCGCCTGCAGTCGGCGCGCTACCAGGCCGACAGCGCGCGCGCCGTGTTCGACGCCCGCGGCCAGGAACTGCTCGACCGCTTCGGCTCGGCCTACATGCAGCGCCTGTTCGCCGAGGAGGTGCTGGCGCTGGCGCGGGCGCAGGTCGACGCCTTCCAGGGCCAGAGCGAGGCGGCGGCGCGCCGCTTCGCGGCCGGGGAGGGCACGCGCGCCGAGGTGGCCGAGGCGGCGGCGAGCCTGGCGGTGGCGCGCGCGCAGCTGATCGAGGCCGCCGACCAGCGCGAGGTCGCCGACCGCACGCTGGCGCGCATCACCGGCCTGGCCGCGGTGCCGCTGCGCGGCTTCGGCGAGGACACGCGGATGCTGCCGCTGCCCTACGCCGACGCCGAGGCGTGGATCGACGCCGGCCTGGCGCGCAACCCGGGCCTGCAGGCGCGGCGCCACGCGCTCGACGCCGCGCGCACCGAGGTCGAGCGCGCCCGCGCCGGCCACTACCCGCGCGTGGACTTCGTCGCCGCGGCGGTGGACAGCCGCAACGAGTCGATCAGCACGCTGAACCAGCAGGTGCGGCAGGCCAGCGCCGGCATCGAGGTCAGCATCCCGCTGTACGCTGGCGGCGGCGTCGAGGCCGCCGTCGTGCAGGCGCAGGCCGAGGCGTCGCGCGTGGAGGCGCAGCTCGACGGCGAGGCGAGCCTGCTCGCGGTCGACGTGCGCCGCCAGTTCCAGGCCGAGCAGACCGGGCGCGCCAAGGTCGAGGCGCTCGGCGACGCGGTGGCCGCCAGCGCCGTCGCGCTCGAAGGCGCCCAGCGCGGCCTGGCTGCCGGCGTGCGCACGACGGTGGACGTGCTCGAGGCCACGCGCCGCCTGTTCCTCACCCGGCGCGACTTCGTGCAGGCGCGCTACGAGGTGCTGCTCGCGCGCCTGCGGCTGCAGGTGCTCGCCGGCCAGCCGCTCGCGCAGATCGTCGACGACATCGACCGCCACCTGACCGCGCCGCTCGGGGGGGGCACCGCCGTCGCCGGTGCCGCCGCGCCGGCACGCACGACGGGACCGAACCCATGACGCCATCGAAGGGGGGGGCCGGCCGCCATGGCCGGGTGCGCATCGCGGCCGCTGCCGCGGCGGCCGCCGCACTGCTGGCCGCCTGCGGGGGCGGCGGCGGCGGGCCGAGCGTGAGCTCGATGTCGGCCACGCCGACGTCGTACGGGCGGCTGGCGGTGTGGACCGTCAGCGGCCTGGACCTCGACCGCGACGACGTCACGCTGCGCATCACGCGCGGCGGCTGCGCCGACCTCGCCGAACTCGGCGAGCGCGGCGCGACGCAGCGCCAGTGGAGCTGCCGCGTCACGTCGATCGGCCCCGTCGCGGCGCAGGTCGGCGCGGGTTCGGCCTGGCTCGCGACGCTGACGGTCGACGTGCCGCCACCGCTCGTGCGGCTGACGGTGGCGCCGGGAGCGGGCATTGCCGGCGGCACGATCGACCTCGAGCTCGACCCCGTGCGCGCGCCGCTCAGCGTCGACAACTTCCTCGCCTACGTCGAGGCCCGCTTCTACGACGGCACGATCTTCCACCGCGTGATCCCCGGCTTCGTCGTCCAGGGCGGCGGCTTCGTGCCCGGCACGCCGGGGCCGACGCCGAAGGCGCCTACCCGGCCGCCGATCGTGCTGGAGTCGAACAACGGCCTGTCGAACCAGCGCGGCACGCTGGCGATGGCGCGCACGAGCGAGCCGGACTCGGCCACCAGCCAGTTCTACGTCAACGTCGTCGACAACCCCTCGCTCGACTACCGCAGCGCGCAGGAGCCGGGCTACGCCGTGTTCGGCAAGGTCACGGCCGGTCTCGACGTCGTCGACGCGATCGCCGCCGTGCCCACGCGCACCGTGCCCGAGACCGGGCAGCAGAACGTCCCGGTGGCCGACGTCGTCGTCACCACCGCGCGCCAGATCCGCTGACCCTGGATCCGGCAGTCGGGCGTGCCCGAGGGCGGCTCGATCGGGTGCGCAGCGTCGTCACCCAAGAGGTGACCGTCCACGTGCACCAAAACGACCTGCGAAGAAGTAGCTTGCATGTGGAATCGGGCGGCCGATTGCCGGACCTAGGCTGACGCGGCAACGCGCGCTGCCGGAGGAGACCGGCCAGCAAGAAAAAACCGGGCCCGCGGGCCCGGTTTCGTCCGCGGTGGCGGCGGCGGGCGCCACAGCGCCCGCCGTCCCCCGCTCTCCACCTCAGGCGTGCATCCAGTACGCCGGCCCGGCGGCCATCGCGCTGCCGAGCAGCGCCACCATGTCCACCGGCTCGTCGACGTACGACGGCACCATCGTGTCGTACGCGATCGTGTCGGCCGCCGCGTCGGCGAACGCCCACGACAGCGGGTCGGCGATGCCCTGCGGCTGGCCGTTGCCGGTGGCCAGCGCGAACGACGTCGCCACGGTGCCGGTGCCGCTGGTCAGCGCGCGGCCGTTGGCGTACTCGTACACCATGTCGGTCGCCTCGTCGACGATCCACAGCTTGGCACCGCCGGTCGGGTCGAGCGTGATGCCGGTGGGCTTGCTGTTGGCCGACGGCAGCGTCCACTGCCCGGCGGCGGTCAGCGTCGGGTTGCCGCCGTTGCCGATCGCGAAGCGGTAGACGAAGTCCGTGCCGCCCTCGGTGACGACCCACAGGTGCTTGCCGTCGCTGGCGATGCCCTTGACGTTGCCCGACATGCCGAGCTTGTCGAAGGTGAAGTTCGCGTTCGCGCTGCCGCTGGTGCGGTCGACGGCGTTGGTGTAGAGGAACACCTTGCCCGAACGGTCCGCAACCCAGACGTTGTTGCCGGCGATCGCGATGCCTTCCGGCTCCGCGCCGAGGCTCGACGCCGTCCACTTGCCCAGCAGCGAGCCGAAGCTGTCGTAGACGTTGACGGCCTTGTTCTTGTCGAGCACCCACAGCCGGCTGCCGTCGGCGTTGGCCACGACGTCGCGCGGGTCCTTGTTGCCGCCGTCGAGCGCGAAGCTGCCCGCCGCCGCGCCGCTGGTCTCGTACTGGTAGCTGCGGTCGTTGCCCTGGTCGACGATGAAGAACTTCGGCGCCGAGGCGATGCCGGCGTCGACGTCGAGCCGCTGCTGGCCGAGCGAGACGGTGAAGTTCGCCGTCGCGCCGGTGGCGGGGTTGACGTCGCTGTCGAGGTTGTCGTTGCCGCCCTGGTCGCGCGCCGTGAACTGCGTGCCCGCCGGCCGGCCGAACAGGAGCGAGTACGTGCCCGGATCGACCTGGAAGCTGTACCGGCCTTCGGCGTCGGTCGTCGTCGTCGCGATCGTCGCGCCGCTGCTGTTGCGTAGCGTGACCAGCACGCCCGGCACGCCCGCCTCGCCGGCGTCCTGGATGCCGTTGCGGTTGGCGTCGAACCACACGAAGTCGCCGACCGACTGGCTCAGCGCGCCGACCTGGTACCACGCCTGGTCGGTGTCGACCCAGGTCTGGCCGAGCGCCTTGCCAGTGGCGGTGGCGGTGTTCCCGCGGTCGACGTCGTCCGGATCGGTGCCGGCCACGACCGGCTCCGAGGCCGTGTAGCGCCACGTCTCGCCGACGTCGAGCAGGCGGTTGTTGTTGGTGTCGCCACCGACGAACGTCAGGTTCGTGAGCCGGTCGTCAGTGAGCGTGACGTCGCTCAGCGCCACCATGCCGGTGTTCTTCACCAGGTAGGTGAAGATCGCCGTCGATCCGCCCGGCAGCGTCGGGCCGGAACCCGGCATGTCGGCGTCGTAGTCCGGCGTCTCGGCGAAGCTGCCGCCGGTGGCCGGCGTGCCGAGGTCGGCGCCCAGCTCGTTCTCCTTCTCGAACAGGTCCTTCGTCGCGTTGAACGTGCCGCCCGCGATCGCGCTCGCCGTCCAGGTGATGATCTGCTGCTGCGTGTACTTGTAGTCGACGTTCGGGTTCGCGGCGTTGAGCAGCGCGGCCGTGGCGTGGCGCAGCAGGGCATTCAGGCCGCCGCCGTTGGCGCTCAGCGCGTCGAGCAGCGACGGATCGCCCGCCACGTTGGTGCCGAAGATGTCGTTGAACGAATCGTCGGGGCCGTAGCCGGTCTCCGGCCAGCCGGCCAGCGGCGCCGGGCCGTACTCGGAATGGGTCTTCCAGAAGCCCGGCGTCAGGCCTTCGGTGCCGCCGCCGCCCGGCACGAAGTAGCGGCCCTTGACGAGCTTCTCGACGTCGATGCCGGCCGTCACCGCCATCGCCGTGTAGTTGGCTGCGTCCTGGTCCTCCACCGTGATGCCGAACGCCTGCCCGGTGGCGGTGCCGACGTTGGTCTTCAGCCCCGGCGTGGCGATCTCGCTGGCGGTGTAGATCCAGCGCTCGCCCGGATCGAGCAGGTTGTTGCGGTTGGCGTCTCCGCCCTCGAACGTGAGGCCCGAGATCCGGTCGTCGGTGACCGTGACGTTGGCCAGCGGCACCGTGCCCGGGTTGGTGACGACGTAGGTGAACTCGACGAGCGACCCTTCCTTCGTTGTCGGCCCCGGCGGCGTGTCGGCGTCGACGCCGTAGTAGATCGACGGGTCGACGCTGCCGTTGACGCCGGTGTAGCCCACGAGCGTCACGTTGCCGACCACGTCGCCGAGGTTGATCGGCTGCGAGCACGAGGTGTGGTACGCGATCGACTGCAGCAGGCCGAGCGAGCCGCTCACCGTCGTGCCCGGCCTGTCGTCGAAGAAGTGGACGTACGTGTCGGCGCCGAACGTCGAGCGGCCGGCCGCCGCCGCGGTGGCGGTGAACTCGCTGCCGACGTCGACCCAGCCCTGGAAGTAGATCTTCGCCTTGCTGTCGGTGGGGCTCGACTTGTCGGAGACGATGACCCACGACTTGCCGTCGTCCTCCACCGCGCGCTGGGTGACGATGCGCGCCTTGCCGTTCTGCGCGTTGCTGATGCCGGTGCCGATCTCGTAGTCGAACGTGATCGCCACCGGCTTGCCCAGCGTCAGGCACAGCAGCGGCGCGGTGGGCACGTACTCGGGCACGCGCACGTACTTCTCGATGTCGATCATCGGTATCTGGCCGGCGGGCAGGCCCACGTAGTGCGCCGGGTCGGTGTCGGTGTACTCGAAGCCGAACGCGCTGCCCTTGACGGTACCGATGTTGACCTGCTGCCCGGCCTTGACGATCTCGGAGGCCGTGTACTTCCAGATCTCGCCGGGGTCGAGCTTGCCGTCGCCGTTGGCGTCGCCGCCGACGAACGTCAGGCTCGGGATCCGGTCGTCGGTGACGACGACGTTCTCGAGCGGCACCGTGCCGGGGTTCGTCACCAGGTACGTGAATACCGCGGTGTCGACGTCGATCACGCCCACCGGCCCGGTCGGCGTGTCGGCGTCGAAGTCCGGCCCGATCACCGGCGGCGAACTCGGCGCAGTGCCGTTCACGCCGGTGTAGCCCACGAGCGTGGCGCTGCCGATCACGTCGCCGAGCTTGATCGGCTGCGAGCACGACGTGTGGTACGTCACCGTCTGCAGCAGGCCGAGCGAACCCGGGACGCTGGTGCCGGGCTGGTCGTCGAAGAAGTGGATGTAGGTCTGCGCGCCGAACGTGGAGCGCCCGGCCGCGGCAGCGGTGGCGGTGAACGTCTCGCCGACGTTGACGAAGCCCTCGAAGTAGACGCCGCCGCTCGTCGGCGTGGCGCTGTCGGTCACCCGCACGTACGACCGGCCGTCGTCGTCGAACGTCGTCGAGCCGATGATCGACGCCTTGCCGTTCTGCGTGTTGCTGACCGCCGTGCCCGGCTCGTAGTCGAACGTCAGCGCGGTCGGCTTGCCGAAGTCGAGGCAGACGAAGCCCTGGTACAGCATCCCCGGCTTCTCGATGCGCACGAGCTTCTCGATGTCGATCGCGCCCGGCACGAAGCCGAAGTGGTGGCTCGGGTCGGTGTCGGTGACGTTCGCGGCGCCCGGGATCGGCGTGCCGTTGTTGTCCGCCGGCGTGCCGGTCACGCTGCCGAGGTTGGCATACTGGCCCCCCGTCACCGTCTTGCTGGCCGTGAAGGTCCAGCTCTCCCCAGGCGCGAGGATGTCGTCGCCGTTGCCCTTGTCGGTGATGACGGTGATGTCGCCGATCTTGTCGTCGCTGACCAGGATGTCGATCAGCGGCACGTTGCCGGTGTTCGTCACCACGTAAGTGAAGGTGGCCGTGCTGCCGACCATCAGCAGCGGGCCGGTCGGGTCGTCCGCATCGAAGCCGTTGGTGGCCTTCTCGATGTCGATCTTGGCCAGGTAGCCGAAGTGGTGCGACGGATCGGTGTCGGTGGGCTTCTCGGCGCCCGGGATCGGCGTGCCGTTGCCGTCGACCGGCGTGCCCGTGACGGCGCCGATGTTCTGATACTGGCCCTCGGTGACGACGGCGCTGGCCGTGAACGTCCAGCTTTCGCCCGGGGCGAGGAACTCGTCGCCGTCGCCCTTGTTCGTGATGTCGAGGATCGCCCCGAGCTTGTCGTCGCTCAGTTCGATCGATGCCAGCGTCACGTTGCCGGTGTTCTTCACCACGTAGGTGAAGGTGGCCAGATCGCCGACCCGGATGTACGGGCCGGTCGGGTCGTCCGCATCGAAGCCGTTGGTGGCCTTCTCGACGTCGATCGCGGCCCGATAGCCGAAGTGGTGCGACGGGTCGGTGTCGGTCGGCTTCTCGAGGTCCGGGATCGGCGTGTTGTTGCCGTCGACCGGCGTGCCGGTGACGGTGGCGATGTTCTGGTACTGGCCCTCGGTGACGACTGCGCTGGCCGTGAACGTCCAGCTTTCGCCCGGGGCGAGGAACTCGTCGCCGTCGCCCTTGTTCGC
This sequence comes from uncultured Burkholderiaceae bacterium, assembly GCA_938022295.1. Taxonomy (GTDB): domain Bacteria; phylum Pseudomonadota; class Gammaproteobacteria; order Burkholderiales; family Burkholderiaceae_C; genus Calidifontimicrobium. Next base: position 858 of record CALIDR010000227.1, on the reverse strand, counting down.
GATGTCGAGGACCGCCCCGAGCTTGTCGTCGCTCAGTTGGATCGACGCCAGCGCAACGTCCCCGGTGTTCGTCACCACGTAGGTGAAGGTGGCCAGATCGCCGACCCGGATGTACGGGCCGGTCGGATCGTCCGCATCGAAGCCGTTAGTGGCCTTCTCGACGTTGATGGCGGTGAAGACGTTGCGCGGCAGGTAGAAGCCGGCATCCACGGTGTTGTTCGTCTCGCCCGACGTCAGCGTGTAGCAGCCGGTCAGGAAGCCCGTGTTGCCGACGTTGGCGATCGCGGCGTCGCTGTCGACGGCGTCGTCCATGCCCTGGTTCGCCGGGCTGAGGATGTGGCCCGCTGGCGTGATGAACTCGACCTTGTACTGGCCGGGCTTCAGTCCGGTGAAGGCGTAGAGGCCGGTGTCGCCGGTCTCCGTGCTATCGACCAGCAGGCCCGTGACGCAGTCGTAGAGGTTGACCCTCACACCCTTGATCCCGAGCTCGCCGGGATCCTGGATGCCGTTGGCGTTGTTGTCGGCCCACACCCGGTCGCCGAGCGCCGCCGGGCGGTACAGCCCCGCGTCGACGGTGTTGTTCGTCTCGCCCGAGATGAGCGTGTAGCAGCCGGTGAAGCCATCGGCGCCGGCGTCGGAGTCGAATGCGTCGTCGCCGACGTTCGCCTCGGTCAGCACGTAGCCGGGTGGCGAGACGAACTGCACCTTGTACTGGCTGGGCTTCAGGCCGGTGAAGGCGTAAAGGCCCTGGTCGTTGGTCGTCGTCTCGGTGATGTAAGCGCCGGTGATGCAGTCGAACAGCTTGACCGTGACGCCCTGGATGCCGAACTCGCCAGCGTCCTGGATGCCGTTGGCGTT
>CALIDR010000226.1 GCA_938022295.1 uncultured Burkholderiaceae bacterium | reverse complement strand
TCGCCTGCTCGCCGCCACACAGTTCGCCCGCACCGGGTGCCGCCTGGCGCGAGAGCAACCGACGGTGGCGTGCACAGGCGTGGCCCTGCTCGCCTTTGCAGTGCTCGCCGATGTCGCAAAGCGCCGTGCGCGCGGGCGGCTGCGCGCCTCACAGGCGCCGAGCAACGCAGCGGCCGTGGCCGCGCGCGTGAGCGCGCTTCGTGAACATGCTCGGCGCCGTTGCTCGAGCGCAGCGAGCCGCAGGCGAGCGTAGCGAGTTCGGCGCCGGGCCACGGGCGCGAGTAGCGCAGGGCAGCCAGCGCGCAGCGCTGGCCGCCGAGGTGAAGCGCCGCCGCCCGCGCGCACGGCGCTTTGCCGCGCTAATCTACGCAGGCGGCGCAAAGGGAACACCCGAAGAACCAGATGGGCCGTGCCCCGACGCTGCAGCCATGTGATCGACAGCGAACCCGTGTCACCCCGCGCCCCGGCGGGAAGCGTCGCGCACCAGCGCGGCGATCGCCGCTGCGCCCGGCTCGGTGGCCAGGCCGTCGGCGACGCCGAGCCGGTCGGCTTCGGTGCGGTTCTGGCTCAGCTTGAACTTGCCTTCGAGCCGCTGCACCGCGATCTCGATGCCGACGATCGCGCACAGCATCCGCTCGACGTAGGCCGCGGGTGCGTCGGACACCGCCCACGGCTGCGGCCGCCGGGCCTCGTGGGTGGCGGTCAGGCGCGTGACCAGGGCGTGCAGCCAGCGCGCGTCGTCGACCGCACGCAGCCGGCCGTGCGCCTGCACGACGACGTAGTTCCACGTCGGCACGACCTCGTGCGTGGCCGCCTTGCCCGGATACCACGACGGCGACACGTACGCCTGCGGGCCGTGGAACACGGCGAGCACGTCGGCGCCGGCCGCCTCGCGCCACAGCGGGTTGGCGCGCGCGACGTGCCCGCGCAGCGTGCCGCACGGCGCGTCGGCGGTGGGCGTGGGGTCGAAGTGCAGCGGCAGCGGGTCGGCGCTCAGCCCGCCGCGGGTGTGGGCGACCACGGTGGCCAGCGGGTGCGCCGCGATCACGGCCGCGAGCGCGACGGGGTCGTCCCGCGCGAAGGCCGGGGGGCGGTACATCGGCGCTCGCTCAGGGATCGCGCTGGATCAGCTCGATCTTGTAGCCGTCGGGGTCGATGACGAAGGCGATCACGGTGGTGCCGCCCTTGACGGGCCCCGGCTCGCGGGTGACCGCGCCGCCGTAGCGTGCTGCCCTGTCGCGCAGCGCGGCGCAGGTGGCGTAGACGTCGGGCACGCCGATCGCGATGTGGCCGTAGGCGGTGCCGAGGTCGTAGCGGTCGACGCCGTAGTTGTAGGTCAGCTCGATCTCGGCCTGCTCGGGGTTGGCGGCGTAGCCGACGAACGCGAGGTCGTATTGCTGGTCGGGGCGGCGCGTCGTGCGCAGCAATTGCATGCCGAGCACTTCGGTATAGAAGGCGATCGAACGCTGCAGGTCGCCGACGCGCAGCATCGTGTGGAGCAGTCTCATGGCGGGGCCTCGGACGGTGGCGGGAAGCGCGAGGGTAGCGCCTTGCCGGCGCCCGCGCCCCGGCCGGCGACCGGCTATGCTGCGCGGCCGCCGCACCGCCTGCCGATGACGCCGCTCTCCTCCACGCCCGTCCCGCCCGCTGCACGCGGGGCCATGCCGGGCGGTGCCGCCTTCGCTGGCGCCGACTGGCCGCGCGTGGCGCTGCTGCTGTGGGTCGTGTTCGCGGTGGCGGTGCTGCCGTGGCGCACGCTGACGCCGATCGACGAGACGCGCTACGCCACCGTCGCCTGGGAGATGTGGCTGCGGCGCGACTTCGTCGTGCTCTGGCTCAACGGCGAACCCTACGGCCACAAGCCGCCGCTGCTGTTCTGGCTGATCTGCGCCGGCTGGTGGCTGTTCGGCGTCAACGCGTGGTGGCCGTTCGTGATCCCCGCGGCGGCGAGCGCCGTGTCGCTCTTGCTGCTGCACCGCATCGCGAGCCGGCTGTGGCCCGAGCGGCCGGCGGTGGCGCAGGTGGCGCCGCTGCTGCTGTTCGGTGCCGCGCAGTGGATCGTGTTCAGCGCCGCGCTGTATTTCGACCTGCTGCTGGTCACGTTCGTGCTGCTCGGCGTGCACGCGCTGCTCGACCTCGCGGGCGACCGGCCGTGGCGCGGCGGCACGTGGTTCGCGGTCGCGATCGGCGGCGGGCTGCTCGCCAAGGGGCCGCTGGTGGGCATCAACCTGCTGCCGCTGTCGCTGCTGCTGCCGTGGTGGCAGCCGCGCGGGGCACCCACGCCGTGGTGGCGGGCCTGGGTACGGCTTTGCGTGGCCGGGCTGATCGGCTGTGCACTGGCAGGGGCTTGGGTCGCCGCCGCGACGGCACAGGCGGGCACCGCTTACCTGCGCGAGATCGTCTACGCGCAGGGGCTCGGCCGGGTCGTCGACTCGTTCGACCACGACCTGCCGTTCTGGTGGTACCTGCCGGTGCTGTGGGTCGTCGCGTTCCCTTGGGCGTGGTGGCTCGACGGCTGGCGCGCGCTGGCGGGCCTGCGCCGCCACCTCGACGAGCCCGGGGTGCGGCTCGCGCTGGCGTGGGCGGTGCCGGTGTTCCTGATGCTGTCGGCCATCAGCGGCAAGCGGGCGCACTACCTGATGGGGCTGCTGCCGGCGCTGGCGCTGCTCGGCGCACGGGCGCTCGAACCGCGGCTGGCCGACGCCGGCGGGCGCTTCGGCACCGCCCCGGCGGTGGCGCTGATGGCCGCCGCCGCCGCGGGCCTGGCGTGGCTGCCGACGTGGGCGCAGCGGCCGGGCGCGCCGCCGTGGGCGACGGCGATCCCGCCCTGGCTCGCGCTGGTGCCGCTGGCGATCGGCGTGACGTGGTTCGTCGTGCGGCGGCTGGACCGCCGCGTGCTGGCGCTCGCGGCGGGCAGCGCGCTGCTGTGCGGCGGCACCCTGGCCGCCTTCGTGCGCCTGACCGCGCCGGCCTACGACGTCACGCCGGCGGCAAGGCGCATCGCCGAGGTGGTGGCCGCCGGCGCGCCGGTGGCCGTCGTCGGCGACTACCACGGCCAGTTCCAGTTCGCCGGCCGGCTGCGCGAGCCGCTGCCGCTGCTCGCGCGCGACGGCGTCGATGCCTGGCTCGCGAGCCACCCGCAGGGCCGGCTGATCGTGCAGGTGCGGCGGCTGCCGCAGCCGGCGCCGGCCGACGCCTGGATGTACCGCGGCGGCTGGCTCGTGCTGGCCGACGCCGCGGGTTGGCCGCCGCTCGCGCCCGACGCGCGCTGAGGGCGGCGGCGCTCAGCGCGCCGGCGGACGGGCGTCGAAGACGAGGCAGGTCGTCGTCGCGTGGGCGTAGAGCTTGCCGTCGGGCCCGACGAGCCGGCCCTCGGCGGTCGCGACCTGGCCGCCGGCGTGCACGACGCTGCCCTCGGCGCGCACGAGCGGCACGCGGTCGCTGAGCGCGCGCACGATGTTGAGCTTCAGTTCGAGCGTCGTGTACGCCTTGCCGGGCGGCAGCGTCGTATGCACCGCGCAGCCGACCGCGGTGTCGAGCAGCGTCGCGAACCAGCCGCCGTGCACGGTGCCCATCGGGTTGTAGAAGTCGCGCCGCGGCCGGCCCTGGAACACGACGCGGCCGCGCTCGATCGCGATCGGCACGAAGTCGAGCACGTGCGCGATCGGCGCCGACGGCATACGCCCAGCCAGCATCGCCCGGAAGGTCTCCAGGCCCGAGAGGTCGCGCACGGCCAGCGGGTCGAGCACGCCGGCCGCGCCGATCGTCTCGCGGATCGCGCGTTCCTCGGCTTCCCACAGCGCGAGCGTCTGGTCGACCGACGAGGGGGCGTTCATCGCGGCTCCTGATAGTTGCAGATACAAGGAATGTAGCCGCAAAAATTGCAGATACAATTGAAGGATGGAAAGCCTTACCGGGCCGGTCGGATGCACGAACCTGAAGCTGCGCCAGCTCGGCCGCGTCGTCGCGCGCCACTACGAGGCCTACCTCGCCGAGGTGGGACTGAAGGCGACGCAGTACTCGCTGCTGTCGGGGGTGGTCAAGCTCGGCCCGATCCGCCCGGGCGAGCTGGCGCGCGCGATGAAGCTCGACGCCTCGACGCTGACGCGCAACCTGCAACCGCTGGTCGAGCACGGCTGGGTCGAGGCGGGCCCGGGCGTCGACGCGCGCAGCCGGCTCGTGAGCGCGACGCCGGCCGGCCGCGACAAGCGCGCCGAGGCGCAGCGGGCGTGGAAGCGCGCGCAGCTCGCACTCAACGAGCGGCTCGGCCCGGCGCGCGTCGCGCGGTTGCACGCGCTGCTCGACGACTGCCTCGCGCGGCTGGACGACGGCGCGGGCGAGGGCGATGTCTGATCGCCTCGGATCGCCGTCCTGCTTGGCCGGCCTGCGCGCGCCCGTGACGAGGCAGCCGAGGCGGACGACCGCCGCGAACGCGCGCTGCGCCCGGCAGGAAACGTAACCTGCGGGCACGCTGCCGGCGGCACACCGGCTGGCCTCGGGTCCCGCCGCTCGATCGGATCCGTTTGCGCGCGGCCGTGTACGCCTCGGTCGGCGCGCCGGCCTCAGGTCGTGCCCACGCCGGCCAGCACCGCGACCCCGATTGCCGCGAATACCCCCGCGGCGATGCGGTGCACCCACTGCACCGGCACCACCTTGACCGCCTGCTCGCCGAGCAGCACCGCGGGCACGTTGGCGATCAGCATGCCGAGCGTGGTGCCGGCGGTGACGGCCACCAGCTCGCCGAAGCGCGCGGCGAGCATCACGGTGGCGATCTGCGTCTTGTCGCCCATCTCGGCGAGGAAGAACGCCACCGTCGTCAGGCCGAACACGCCGAGCCGGCCCGGCTCGTGGCCGCCGACCTCGCCGGGCTCGTCGGGGCGCAGCATCCACGCCGCGACGGCGACGAACGACAACCCGAGCACCCAGCGCATCCACTGCGGATCGACGGTGCGCACGAGCCAGGTGCCCAGCGCCGCCGCCAGCGCGTGGTTCAGCAGCGTCGCGACGAGGATGCCGGCCACGATCGGCCACGGCCGGCGGAAGCGCGCCGCGAGCACGAGCGCGAGCAGTTGCGTCTTGTCGCCGACCTCGCCGAGCGCGACGACGCCGGTGGACACGGCGAAGGCTTCGAGCAACGGCGCCCCTCAGCGGGCAGGCATCGTGTAGTTCAGCGTCATCCGCCCGCCGTCGACGAGCACCGTCTCGCCGGTGACGTAGCTCGCGGCGTCGCTGAGCAGGAAGGCGACGACGGCGGCCACCTCGGCCGGCTCGCCGAGCCGGCGCATCGGCGTGCGCGACAGGATGCGCGCCTTCGCCTCCTCGCTCGTCAGCACCGCCTGGCGCGCGAGTTCGGTCGCGATCGTGCCCGGGGCGACGCCGTTGACGCGGATGCCGTGGTCCACCAGCGCGAGCGCCATCGCGCGCGTGAGCTGGTCCAGCCCGCCCTTGCTCGCGTTGTAGCTCGCGATCGTCGGGATCGCCAGCCGGCCGTTGACCGAGCTCATGTGCACGATCGCGCCGCCGCCGCCCTGGGCCGCCATCTGCCGCGCCACCGCCTGGCCGACGAGGAACGCGCCTTTCAGATTGACGCCGAGCACGGCGTCCCAGTCGACTTCGGCGATGTCGAGGAACGGCGCGGCGCGGAAGATGCCGGCGTTGCTGACCAGCGCGTCGACGCGGCCGAAGGCGGCGAGCGTGGCGGCGAGCGCGGCGTCGACCTGCCCCTTGTCGGCGACGTCGCAGTGCCGGTACACGGCGCGCGCGCCGGCGGCCGTCAACGCGGCGGCGAGCGCCTCGCCGGCGCCGTCGGCCAAGTCCCACAGCGCCACCGCCATGCCCTCGTCGGCCAGCCGCCGCGCGCAGGCCTCGCCGATGCCCTGCGCGGCGCCGGTCACGACGGCTACGCGCCCGGCGAGCCCGAATCGGATGTCGGTGCCCGGCGTCATGCGCCGCCCTTGCGCCGCTCGCGGTCGAGCCAGGCCTCGATGCCCTGCGCGTTCAGGCCGACGTCGAGCGCGAGTAGCGCCTCGATCCGCTCGCGCGGCAGCGCGCAGCCGTGCGCGGCCAGGCTGTCGGCGTACAGCGCGTGCAGTTCGGCCACCAGCGCGGCGTGGCGGTCGGGGGCGTCGCGGTGGCGCTGCCCGATGCGCACCATCTCGCGCAGCAGCGCGAGTTGCTGGGCGGCCAGTTGCGGCACGTCGCCGACGGCACCGAAGTGCGTCAGGTACATGCGCTGCGGCGCGGCGGCGAGCAGCCGCTCCAGCGAGCGTTCGAGCGCTTCGGGCTCGAACTGCACCGGCGTCGACGTCGGCAGCACCCACGCACGGCCGTCGACGTCGAACTCGCGGTAGCTCAGGCCGAACGTGTCGCCGGTGAACCAGCCGCGGCTCGCCTCGTCCCAGATGCAGTGGTGGTGCCGCGCGTGGCCGGGCGTGTCGGCGAAGCGCAGCGGCCGCCCGGCGAGCTCGAGCGTCCAGCCGTCGGCACTGGTGACGACGCGCGCGGCGTCCACCGGCACCAGGCGGCCGTAGGAGCGGTCCATCTCCTCCTGCCCGTAGACCTCGAGCGCGCCGGCGTACAGCGCGCTCGGGTCGATCAGGTGGCGCGCGCCGCGCGGGTGCACGACCATCGTCGCGTGCGGCAGCTCGCGCATCAGCGCGCCGGCGCCGCCGGCGTGGTCGAGGTGGACGTGGGTCGGGATCACGTGGTCGACGGCGTCGCGCGCGATGCCGAGCGCGTCCAGCGCGCCGAGCAGGCGCGGCAGCGCGCTGTTGGCGCCGGTGTCGACGAACGCGGCGCGGCCGCGCTCGACGATCAGGTAGGCGGCGTCGAACCGCTCGCGGTGGAAGCCGGTGTCGATCGCGTAGATGCCGTGGCCGAGGTCGGCCACGTAGGCGGGCAGGGGAGCATTCATCGCCGCGATTCTAGGCAGCGCGGCCGGCGCGGCCGCCCGGGCGCGCAGGGCGTCAGCCCGACTGCTGGGCCTGGATCGCGAACAGGCGCGCGATGTCCGCGGTGCCGTCGGCCCCTTGCACGCTGCGCAGCGTCTGCACGGCCTTGCTGCGCTGCTTGCCGGTGGCCAGCAGCGCCTGCCCGAGGCGCAGCTTGGAGTCGTCGGGCCGTCGCAGGCCGCCCTTGGCGATGCCCTGCTCGATCAGCTGCACGCCGCGCTCGGCCTCGCCGATCGAGACGTAGACCATGCCCAGCTGCACGAGCGCGTTGCCGTCCTTGGCCGCCGCCGCCTCGGCGCCGGCGCGCTCGAGCGCGGCCCTGACCTCGGCCTCCTGGCGGATCGCGAGGTCGAGCAGGCGTTGGTGGCGCGCGGCCTGGTCGCCGGTGCCGAGCACGCCGGCGGCCATGCCGCGCTCGACGACGCGCCGGCCCTCGCTCGGCAGGCCGGCCTGCAGCGCGAGCTGCGCCATCTCCATGTACTCGTCGGCGGTGGCGAGGTTGCCGGTGGCGAGCTTCAGCCGCATCACGTCCAGGCCGAGCCGGTCGGCGAAGCCGGGCTTGCGCATCACGCGCGCCAGGTAGGCGTTCCAGTACTCCTTCTTCGGGTAGTGCGTCAGCAGCTTCTCGAACGTGTTCAGGTAGCCGACCTGGTCGTTGCTGCGCTGCTGGGCGTCGGCCAGGCGCAGCAGGTCGTCCTCGGCGGGGCGGCGCCCGGCCTGCTCGGCAGCGGCGATCGCCGCCTGCGATTCGCGCGCGATCGCGGCGTAGTCGCCGGTCTGCGACTGCACGTACGCCACCAGCTGGCGCAGCTGCGCGCTGTTGGCGCCGAGCTGCTGCGCGCGCTGCGCCCACTCGGTCGTCTTGGCCCAGTTGCGCTGCTGCGAATACGCGAACGCGAGCGACTCGGCCACCTGCGCCGCCTCGGCGCCTGGCAGCCGGCCGCTGGCCATCGCAGCCTCGAAGGCCTGGATCGCGGTGGCGTTGTCGCCGGCGCGCTGCGCAGCCGCGCCGCGCATGCGGTGGATCGTCAGCTGCTCGTCGGCGGTCTTGTTCGGCACGCGGTCGGCCTCGGCGACCTTGGCCAGCGCCTCGCGCGCCTTGCCGGCGCGCAGCAGCTCGCCGGCCTGCTGCAGCGGCTTGCCGACCTCGGGCCGCAGCGCCTGCTGGGCGTGGGCGACCGAGGGCACGCCGGCCGCGAGGGCGGCGGCCAGCAGCAGCGGAGCGAAGGGGCGCAGGCGACGCGTCATGGCGGGCGATCCGTGATGGGAGTGGGCGCGGTTGGAGGCGGCCGGCGGCGGCGAGTTCGGCGCCGCAGGCGCGGCCGTCAGTCGAGAAACTGCTCGTTGCCGACGAGCCCGATCTTGGTCACGCCCAGGCGCTGGGCGCTGGCCATCACGGCGGCGACGTGGCGGTAGGTGACGAGCTTGTTCGGCCGCACGTGCACTTCCTGCTGGTCGGCCTCGGCGGCCACCCGGGCCAGCCGCGCCTCGAGTTCGTCGCGGCTGTCGACGATCTCGCCGTTCCAGCCGATCGTCCCGTCGAAGTCGATGTCGATGCGCACCGGCGGCCGCGGCTCGGTGGGCGGCTGCTGCTGGTTGGGGATCGGCATGTTCATCTTGACCGCGTGGGTCTGGATCGGGATCGTGATGATGAACATGATCAGCAGCACCAGCATCACGTCGATCAGCGGCGTGGTGTTGATGTCGACCATCGGCTCGTCGTCGCCGCCGCCCGCCCCTACGTTCATTCCCATCGTCGTGCTCCGGTGGCGGTCAGCGCGTCACCGCGCCGGCCGGCGGCTCGGTGATGAAGCCCACCTTGTAGATGCCCGCGCGCTGGCAGGCGACGACGACGCGCCCGACGTTCTCGTAGCGCGCCTCGAGATCGCCGCGGATGTGGACCTCGGGCTGCGGCTCCTTGACCGCCTCGACCTTGAGCCGGTTGACGAGCGTCTCGATGTCGGGCACGTACTCCAGGCCCCAGAAGATCTCGCCGTCGCGGTTGACCGCGATGACGATGTTCTCCGGCTTGGTCTGCGTCGGCACGTTGCGCTCCTTCGGCAGCTCGAGCGGGATCGACGCCGTGACGACCGGGATCGTGATCAGGAAGATGATCAGCAGCACGAGCATCACGTCGACGAGCGGTGTCGTGTTGATCGTCGTGTTCAGCGGATCCTCGTCGCCGTCGGCGGCACCGAGCTGCATCGCCATCGCTTCGTCCTCCGTCGGGGGCCGGGTGGTCCGCGCTCAGGCCTTGCCGGCCAGCAGCACGTTGTGCAGGTCGCCGCTGAAGGCGCGCACGCGCTCCATCGTCACCTTGTTGCGGCGCACGAGCCAGTTGTACGCCATCACCGCCGGCACCGCGACCGCGAGGCCGAGCGCGGTCATGATCAGCGCCTCGCCGACGGGCCCGGCGACCTTGTCGATCGACGCCTGCCCCGACACGCCGATGGCCACCAGCGCGTGGTAGATGCCCCACACGGTGCCGAACAGGCCGACGAACGGCGCCGTCGAGCCGACGGTGGCGAGGAACGCCAGCCCGTCCTGCATGCGCATGTTGACGTTGTCGACCGCGCGCTGGATGCTCATGCTGATCCACGTGTGCAGGTCGATGTTCTCGACCAGCGTGCCTTCGTGGTGCTCGCTCGCCTTGAGCCCCTCCTCGGCGATGAAGCGGAACGCGCTGCCGGGCTCGAGCGCCTTGGCGCCTTCCTTCACCGAGCCGGCGGACCAGAACGTCTTGGCCGCCGCCTCGGCCGTCTTCATCAGCTTGCGCTGCTCGAAGATCTTGATGAACAGGATGTACCAGCTGCCCATCGACATGATCAGCAGCACGACGAGCGTGCCCTTGGCGACCCAGTCGCCCTGCGCCCACAGCGCCTGCAGGCCGTAGGGGTTGTCGATCACCTCCTGCACCGTGGCCGGCAGCGCGGCCAGCAACGCGAGGGCGAACAGTGCCGCCGTCAGCGGCGCGCGCAGGATGCGGGAAAGGGACATGGTTCCTCCTGGGGGCGATGGGCGCTGGCGGCGGGTGCCACCGCAGGTGGCGCCGTGGGCCGCACAACTAAGGTTCAGTCGACGAGCTTCCAGACGTATTCGACGGTCGCCACGGTGCCGACGGCGTTGCCGTTCTCGTCGGTGCCGGGCTGGAACTTGCAGCCGCTCAGCGCCTCGACGGCGGTGCGGTCGAGCAGGCGGTGCTCGCGCGACGTGCCCGAGGGCCGCTCGATGTCGGCCTTCGAGACGCGGCCGTCGGCGTCGACGCTGAAGCGGATGCGGCTGACGCCTTCGGCCTGCGCGCGGCGCGCGGCCACCGGGTACTCGGGCTTGGCGCAGGTGCCGAAGTCGATGCGCGCCGGCGTCGCGGCGCGGCGCACCGGTGCCGGCGGGGGCGGCGGCGGTGCCGGCGGCGCCGGCGGGGCGGCGACGACGGGCGGCGGGCCGATCGTGACCGGCGCCGGCGGGGGCGCGATCGGCGTGGCCGTGATCGTCGGCGCCGGCGTCGGCGGCGGTGCGACGACGACTTCGGGCGGCGGCACGAACGACGGCGGCGGGGGCGCGAACTTCGGCGGCGGCGGCAGGTTCTCGGGCGGCGGCGGCGGCGGGCGCACCTCCTCGACGATCTTGGTCTCGATCGGCGCGATGACGACGTCGATCACCTGCCGCGCCAGCCCGCTGACCAGCGCCCAGCCGAGCAGCACGTGCATCAGGACGACGACGCCGATGCCCACCACGTGGCGGGTCGGATTGCGCTGCTGCGAAGCGTAGTCCACTGCGATATCCTCGATCGAACGGCACGCAACGCAGAGATGCTGCGCGTCGTCGCCTGGCCCTGCGCCAGACCGGTCGCCGAAGGCGGCGACCCTGTCGGCCCACGGGCAGCGACCGCCGCCACGAAGCCGAAAAGTGTAGCGTGGGCGTCGCGCCGGCACGTCGACGGGAAACCCGACGGGCCGCAGCGTCCCCGCGCCCCGACGCCGAACCGAGATGTGTGCCAACTACCAGCCGGTGACGGCGGCCGACCGGCTGCTGCACCACTTCGGCGTCGCGCGCCCGCGCGACGCGGTGCCGCCCGAGATCTACCCCGGCGGCCTCGCGCCGTTCGTCGTCCGCACGGCCGACCGTGCCGCGATCGAGCGCGAGCTGCAGGCGGGTCTGTTCGGCCTGCTGCCGTTCTGGGCCAAGGACCTCGCGTTCGGCCGCCGCACCTACAACGCGCGCAGCGAGACGGTGCACGAGAAGCCGAGCTTCCGCGACGCGTGGCGCCAGCGGCGGCGCTGCATCGTGCCGGTCGAGGCGGTCTACGAGCCGAACTGGGAGAGCGGCCGCGCGGTGCGCTGGCGCATCGCGCGGCGCGACGGCGCGCCGATGGGCATCGCCGGCCTGTGGGGCCGCTGGCGGGGCCCCGACGGCCGCGAGTGGCTGAGCTTCACGATGCTCACCGTCAACGCCGACGGCCACGCCGTGTTCGGCCGCATGCACCGCCCGGGCGAGGAGAAGCGCATGGTCGCGATCCTCGACGACGACGAGTTCGACCGCTGGCTCGACGCCGACGAGGCGCAGGCGCGCGCGCTGCTGCGCCCGTACCCGGCCGACCGGCTCGTCGCCGAGCCGGCGCCGCGGCCGCCGCGCGGCTGAGCGCGGCGGCGCGGGCACACGGCAGCGGACGCGGTCACTGGTCGAGGCGGATGCGGTAGTCGATCGCGTTGCCCCAGATCGGCTGGTAGTTGCAGTCGGTGGGCTTGAGGTTCCACGACAGGATCGAGCGCGCGCGCCGCGTCTGGCCGTTCATCGGCTGCACCGTCTGCAGGTTGTCGACGGCGTGGGCGACGACGCCGAACTGCCAGGTCGGCGCCGCCTTCGAGTCGGCCAGGTGCACGCTGTCGTGGCCCACCGGCACCAGCGCGCCGCTGGTGTCGGCCACGCAGTGCAGCGTGTACAGCCGGCTGCCCGGGTTCGGCGCGGCGCCGAAGCCGAAGCCCTGCTTGACCTTGACCGGGCAGGTGAACGTGCGGCGCTGCGGGTCGTACCCGCAGCAGCTCATCTCCTCGTAGTACAGGCTGCCGAGCTGCGCGACGCGCCCGCCGCACTGGCGCACGGCGGTGAAGAAGGGGTCGCTGCTCGGCAGGTTCTTCGCGTCCTGCATGCAGAACTTGTACTGCTCGTAGACCTTGGCCTGCAGCTCGAGCTGCTGCGCCTGCGGCATGCCGGCCACGAGCGCGAGCTCCTTGGCGACGGCGGCCTTGATCTCGGGGCCGCAGACGGTGGCGTCCTGGGCGTGCGCCGACCAGGCGGCGCCGAGCAGCAGCGACAGTGCGGCGATGCGCCGCAGGGAGGGAAGCGGATGGCGTGTCATGACGGTTCCTTGCGTCGGTGGAGGGACGGCCACACCGACCGGCGTGACCTGCGCTCCAGTCTCGACATCGCAGGGCGCGGCACTATCCCCTCGAAGGACGACGCCCCGCGCCCCCGGACGGGGGCCGCCGATGGGGGATTGCCCGCCGCCGGCTACGGGCGGTGGTCGGCAGCCGTCAGCTCGTCCAGGATCTCGAGGTAGACGCGGTAGCGCGCGGCGGCGATCTCGCCGCGCTCGACCGCCGCGCGCACGCCGCAGCCCGGCTCCTGGCGGTGCGTGCAGTTGTAGAAGCGGCACTCGCCGGCGTGCGCGCGCAGGTCGGGCATCAGCAGCGGCAGCCGCTTCGCGTCGATGTGCCGCAGGCCGAAGGCCTGGAAGCCCGGCGAGTCGATCAGCGCGCTGCGCCGGTCGGCGTCGAGCCAGTACCACGACGTGCGCGTCGTCGTGTGCCGGCCCGACTGCAATGCCGCCGACAGCTCGCCGACCTGCGCCCGGGCGTCGGGCACGAGCAGGTTCACGAGCGTGCTCTTGCCGGTGCCGCTCGGCCCGAGCACGAGCGTCGCGCGCTCCTGCAGCAGCGGCAAGAGCGCGGCGCGCGCGGCGTCGGGCTGCGTCTTCAGCGCCACCTCGAGCACCGGCACGCCCATCGCGCGCACCGGCTGCAGCCTTGCGCGCGCGGCCTCGGCCTGCGGCAGGTCGGTCTTGTTGAGCAGCACCGTCGCCGCGATGCCGGCGTCCTCGGCGGCGACGAGCGCGCGGGCGAGCTGCGACTCGCCGAACATCGGCTCGCCGGCGACCATCACGAGGATCTGGTCGAGGTTGGCGGCGAAAGACTTGGTGCGCCACTCGTCCTGGCGGAACAGCAGGTTGCGCCGCGGCTCGATGTGCTCGATGACGCCGCCGTCGCCGCTGGCCTGCCAGCGCACGAGGTCGCCGACGACGGCCTCGCTCCTCTTGCCGCGCGGATGCGCGATCAGTCGCCGTCCTTCGGGCGTCTCGATCACGAAGTGCCGGCCGTGGCCGGCGACGACCCGGGCGACGTCGAACTCGACCCGGGCGCTCAAGGCCGGCCGCTGCAGGCGGGGTCAGTCGACCAGCAGCGCATCGGCGCGCGCGGCGCAGATGAAGTCGTTGATCGAGATGCCGCCCACCGCGTGGGTGTTGAAGCGCACCGTGCAGCGGTCGTAGCCGACGTGCAGGTCCGGGTGGTGGTCCTCGCGGTGCGCGATCCACGCCAGCGCGTTGACGAACGCCATCGTGCGGTGGAAGTCCTCGAAGCGGTAGGTCTTCTGGATCGCGCCGTCGACCAGCGCCCAGCCCTGCACGCGCGCGAGGTGGGCACCGATCTGCACGTCGCTCATCGGCCGCTGGCCTTCCATCGGCTGGCAGTGCTGCGTCTTCAGGACGTTCATGCGGGCTCCGGCAGCTGAGGCCCCGACGAGCGGGTGTGCGCCGCCAGCGCGGCCAGGCGCTCGGACGCCGGGGGATGCGAGTAGTAGAAGCGCACGTAGACCGGATCGGGCGTCAGCGTCGCGGCGTTGTCGGCGTGCAGCTTCAGCAGCGCGCTGGCCAGCGCCCGGCCGTCGGCCTGCGCACAGGCGTAGGCGTCGGCCTCGAACTCGTGGCGGCGCGACAGCAGCGCCGCCAGCGGCCCGAGCAGGAACACGAACGGCGGCAGCGCGAGCATGAACAGCAGCAGCGCCAGCGCGTCGTTCGGCGCGCCCAGGTTCGGCTCGACGCCCAGCCCGGTGTAGAACCAGGGCCGCGTCGCCAGCCACCCGAGCAGCGCCAGCGCGCCGAGGCTCACCGCGAAGATCACCGCCATGCGCTTGAGCACGTGGCGGTGCTTGAAGTGGCCGAGCTCGTGCGCGAGCACGGCCTCGACCTCCGACGGCGCGAGCTTGGCGAGCAGGGTGTCGAAGAAGACGACGCGCTTGGCCGCCCCGAGGCCGGTGAAGTAGGCGTTGCCGTGGGCCGAGCGGCGGCTGCCGTCCATCACGAACAGGCCCTTGGCGGCGAAGCCGCAGCGCGCCATCAGCGCCTGCACGCGCGCCTTCAGCGCCTCGTCGCGCAGCGGCTCGAAGGTGTTGAACAGCGGCGCGATCACGGTCGGGTACAGCACGAGCACGAGAAGCTGGAAGCCGACCCACACGATCCAGGCCCACAGCCACCACAGGCCGCCGGTGGCGCCCATGATCCACAGCACCAGCGCCGCCAGCGGCAGCCCAATCGCCGCGCCGAGCACGAGGCCCTTGACCGTGTCGGCCAGGTACAGCCGCCACGTCATGCGGTTGAAGCCGAAGCGCTGCTCGAGCACGAACGTGCGGTACAGCTCGAACGGCAGGTCGATCAGCCCGCCCACGAGCGCGAACGCCGCCAGCAGCGCGAGCTGGTACGCCATCGAGCCCCAGCGCGGCTGCACCGTCTCGACGAGCGCGGCGTTGAGCGCGTCCAGCCCGCCGAGCAGCGTCCAGCCGAGGACGACGGCGGTGGCCACCGCCGTCGTGACGATCGACAGCCGCGCGCGGGCGACGGTGTAGTCGGCGGCCTTGCGGTGCGCCTCGGGGGTGACGGTGGCGGCGAACGCGGGCGGCACGCGGTCGCGGTGCGCGGCCACGTGGCGGATCTGCCGCGTCGCGAGCCAGACCTTGGTCGCGAACGACAGCGTGACCGCGGCCGCGAACACGAGCGACAGCACGAAGGAAGGGTCGTCCATGGCGCGAGTTTAGGGCTGCGACAATGACCGCGCCGAGTCCAACCCGCTGCCCGAGGATCCCGATGGCCGACGCCGCGCCGCTGCCGCTGTCCGAACACAACCTGGTGTGGATCGACCTCGAGATGACCGGCCTGGACACCGATCGCGACCGCATCATCGAGATCGCCGTCGTCGTCACCGACGCGCAGGTGACGCGGCGCGTCGAAGGGCCGGTGCTCGCGATCCACCAGAGCGACGCCGTGCTCGACGCGATGGACGCCTGGAACAAGGGCACCCACGGCAAGAGCGGGCTGATCGACCGCGTGCGCGCGTCGCTGCTCGACGAGGACGCCGCGCAGGCACAGGTGCTGCACTGGCTCGCGCAGTACGTGCCGGCCGGCAAGAGCCCCATGTGCGGCAACTCGATCTGCCAGGACCGGCGCTTCCTCGCCCGCTCGATGCCGCGGCTGGAAGCGTTCTTCCACTACCGCAACCTCGACGTCAGCACGCTGAAGGAACTGGCCCGGCGCTGGCAGCCGGGGCTGGTCGAAGGCTTCAGGAAGACGCAGTCGCACACCGCGCTGGCCGACATCCACGAGTCGATCGACGAGCTGCTGTACTACCGCCAGCACTTCCTGCGCGGCTGATCGCCGCCGGTCGCCGGCGCGCCGGCGCGGTCCAGGCTACACTCGCGGTCTGCCGCCGGGCGAGCGATCGTCCGGCGGCTTGCGTTCATCCCCTCTGATCGGCACCGGCGCGCAGCCGGCATCGCGCCCGCGGCACCCGCCGCGCGCATCGGTCGGCGGCGATGCCGTCGCTCGAGCCGGTGTGTTCCGGCGGTCGCCTTTCCCCGCGGCCGTCCTGCCTGCCCCGTTCTTCTCGCGACCCGACCCCGCGGCGCCACGGCGCCGCCGGCGTGGCCATGGCCGCGCCGTGAACGAACCGGAAGGCAAGATGAGTTTCGACACCCTGGGCCTCGCGCCCGCCCTGACCCGCGCCGTGACCGACGCCGGCTATGCACGGCCCACCGACGTGCAGCAGCGCGCGATCCCGCCCGCGCTCGAGGGCCGCGACCTGCGCGTCGCGTCGTCCACCGGCAGCGGCAAGACGGCGAGCTTCGTGCTGCCGGCGCTGCAGCGCGTCGTCGCCGCGCGCGCCGACCCCGCCGGCGCGCGCGCGACGGGCAGGATCGGCGGCCCGCGCGTCCTCGTGCTCGCGCCCACGCGCGAACTGGCGCAGCAGGTGGCCAAGGCCACCTCGATCTACGGCCGCCACGTGCCTGGTCTGCGCGTGGCCACCGTGGTCGGCGGCGTGCCGTACGCGGCGCAGCTGAAGGCGCTGCGCGGGCCGCTGGACGTGCTGATCGCCACGCCCGGCCGCCTGATCGACCACGTGCAAGGCGGCAAGTGCGTGCTCGACGACGTCGAGCTGCTCGTGCTCGACGAGGCCGACCGCATGCTCGACCTGGGCTTCATCGACGACATCCGCTTCATCGCCGGGTGCACGCCGAAGGCGCGCCAGACGGTGATGGTCAGCGCGACGTTCGCCGGCCACGTCGGGCGGCTCGCGAACGAGCTGCTGCGCGATCCGCTGGCGATCGACGTGGCGTCGCACACCGACACCCACGCCGACATCGAGCAGCGGCTGCACTGGGCCGACCACGGCGCGCACAAGGACGCGCTGCTCGACCACCTGCTCGCCGGCCGCGAGGTCGAGCAGGCGCTGGTGTTCACGAGCACGCAGCGCGACGCCGACGAGCTCGCCGACCGCCTGGCCGGGATCGGCCACCGCGTCGCGTCGCTGCACGGCGGGATGCCGCAGGGCCGGCGCAACCGCGTGCTCGACGGCCTGCGCCGCGGCCACCTGCGCGTGCTCGTGGCCACCGACGTCGCCGCGCGCGGCATCGACGTGCCGACGATCAGCCACGTCATCAACTACGGGCTGCCGATGAAGGCCGAGGACTACGTTCACCGCATCGGCCGCACCGGCCGTGCCGGCCGCTCGGGGCTGGCGGTGACGCTGGCCGAGGCGCGCGACGCCGGCATGATCCACCGCATCCAGCGCTTCACGACGCAGCCGATCCCGGTGGCCACGCTGCCGGGCCTGGAGCCGAAGCGGGCCACGCCGACGCTGCGGTCCGGGCCTGGCGGGCGCCCGCAAGGCCACGGCCCGGCCCGCGGGGGCGCGCGCACCGGCGGCCCACGCCGGGCGGGCGGGGGCGATGGACGCTTCGACGACCGCCGCCACGCGCCGCGCCACGACGCGCGTCGCGAGCCTCGCCAGCCGTTCGCCGACGGCCCGCGCCGGGCACCGGCGTTCGGTCGGGGTGCCGGCGGCACGCGCCGCCCGGCGCCGACGCGCCGCGGCTGACCGCGGCGGTCGACCGACAGGTCAGACCGCGAGCAGCTCGACCTCGAACAGCAGCGTCGCGTTCGGCGGGATCACGCCGCCGGTGCCGCGCGCGCCGTAGCCGAGCTGCGGCGGGATCAGCAGCGTGCGCGTGCCGCCCACCTGCATGCCCTGCACGCCTTCGTCCCAGCCGCCGATCACCTGGCCGGCGCCGAGTGCGAAGCGGAACGGCTGGCCGCGGTCCTTGCTGCTGTCGAACTTGCGGCCCTTGGCGCCGTCCTGCCACAGCCACCCGGTGTAGTGCACCGAGACCTGCCGGCCCGCGGTGGCGGTGGCGCCGCTGCCGGGCACCGTGTCTTCGTACTGCAGGCCGGAAGGGGTCGTGATCATCGTCGGGGCTCCGTGGCGGGGGTTCGGCGGGCGTCAGTTCAGCGGCTGGCGCACGAGGTTCATGACCTGCGTCGCGTCGAGCGTGCGCGCGCGCTGCTCGATCTGCGGCAGGTACTGCTGCTGCATCTGCTTGGCGGGCCCGAGCAGCTGCTGGAACGTGTCCTTCAGCACTGCGGTGCTCATCTGCCGGCCGCCGCCGTAGTAGCGGCGCGCCAGCTGGCCGAGCGCATAGGTGGTCGCGAAGCTGAACGCGACGCCGGTGGCCGCGCGCCCGAGGCCGCGGCCGAGGCCGCCGGCGACCTGGCCGAGCAGGCCGCCGATCAGCTTGCGGCCGAACTGCTCGAGGTACTGCGACGTCAGGCCCACGCCGACGGTGGCGAGGAATTCCTTGATGTGCCCCTGGTCGAGCTGCACGCCGTGGCGCTGGCCGATGTCGTAGACCATCTTCACCTGCAGCGGGATGATCGCCATTGTCGCCCAGTTCTGCGGCAGCAGCTCGAGCGCGCCGCACAGGATTGCGCGGTTGAGGATCGACTTGTCGAGCGCGGCGGACTCGGCGTCGCTCAGCAGCACGGTGGCCGGTGCGGCCGGCGCCGCCGGCCGAGGCGGCGCCGCCGCCGTGGCCGCGGTGGCGGCAGGGGCCGCCGTGGCTGCCGCTTCCGGGTGGTCGATCGCGTCGGCCAGCGCGTCGGCCTGCGCCTCGGCGGCGGCCGCACCGCCGTCGGCGAGCCCGAGCTCGCGCTTCAGGTCGGCCAGGAAGGCGGCCTCGGCGGCGCTCTTCGCGCCGTCGGCGTCGACGACGCACACCGCCACCTCGTACGCCAGCTGCCGGTGCGCGGGCTGGCGCAGCGCGGCCACGGCCTGCGCCAGCGTCAGGCGCTCGAGCAGCACGTCCTGCACCAGCGTGCCCAGGTGCAGGTTCGCGGCCGACTCGGCGAGCGACTGCGCCAGGCGGCGGATTTCCTCGCGCTCGGCGTCGGCCTTGGCGCCGTCGGCGAACGCCGCCAGCAGGGCGATGCCCATCAGGGCGCGCTGCTCTTCGGGTTGCATCGGGGTTCCTCGCGGGGTGGCGGCGCGCGGGCCGCGACAGGGCGCCATTGTGCGGCCGCCGGCGAGGCCCCCGCGGCGCGGGGTCGATCGGCCGTCAGGCGCGGCACCACGCGCCGCGCCACGCCGCGACGGCCGCGGTGCGCCAGTCGCCGGCGGTCGCGGCGTCGACCCGCAGGCCGAGCGCGGCGCCGGCATCGCGCAGCGCGGCGAGCGGGTCGCCGACGTCGACCGCCGTCGCCCCGGTCTGCTTCG
>CALIDR010000225.1 GCA_938022295.1 uncultured Burkholderiaceae bacterium | reverse complement strand
GCGCCGGTGGCGAGGATCACGGTGCGGCCCTTCAGCTCGGCGCCGTTGGCCAGCCGCACCGTCGCCAGCCCTCCCTGCTGCGGCGCCGGCTCGAGCGCGGCCACCCGCTGGCCGTTCATCAGGTCGACGTCGTAGGCGCGCACGTGCGCTTCGAGCGCCGCTGCGAACTTCGGCCCCTCGGTGTACGGCACGGAGACGAAGTTCTCGATGCCCAGCGTGTCGAGCGTCTGGCCGCCGAAGCGCTCGGCCACGAGCCCGGTGCGGATGCCCTTGCGCGCCGCGTACACCGCCGCCGCCGCGCCGGCCGGGCCGCCGCCGACGATCAGCACGTCGAACGGCGGCTTCGCGCTTAGCCGGGCGGCATCGCGCGCCGCGGCGCCGGTGTCGACCTTGGCGAGGATCTCGGCAAGCTCCATGCGCCCCGAGCCGAACGGCTGGCCGTTGAGGAACACGGTCGGCACGGCCATGATCTGCCGGCGCTCGACCTCGTCCCGGAACAGGCCGCCGTCGATCGCGACGTGGCGCACGCGCGGGTTGAGCACCGCCATCAGGTTCAGCGCCTGCACGACGTCGGGGCAGTTGTGGCAGGTCAGGCTCATCCACGTCTCGAACACGAGGTCGCGGTCGTCGTCGGTGCCACCATGTCCACGAAGGGCCTTGATCTGCTCGATCACCTCGGCGTCGACCTTCGGCGGGTGGCCGCCGGCCTGCAGCAGCGCGAGCACGAGCGACGTGAACTCGTGCCCCATCGGGATCGCCGCGAAGCGCACGCCCATGTCCTCGCCGGCGCGCGTGACCTGGAACGACGGGCGGCGCGCGTCGTGGCCGTCGAAGCGCGCACTGACCTTGTCGCTCAGCCCGGCGATGTCTTCGAGCAGTTCGCGCATCTGCGCCGACTCGGGGCGGTCGTCGAGCGACGCGACGAGTTCGACCGGCTGCGTGATGCGATCGAGGTACGACCTGAGCTGGGTCTTGATGGCGGTGTCGAGCATGGCGATCTCCGGAAGGTGATGGGCGAGTCGGTCCCGGCCCGGTCGCCAAGGCCCGGCAAGACCCTGGCGACTGGACCCGAAGGTTCAGTCGGTGCGGCTGGCGACGAGGCGGCGTCGGCCGCCCGTCGCCCGTCCAGCGGCCGCCGCGGTTCCGGCTTCGCCGGGCCGCTGCCGGCGCCCCCTCGAGGGGGCGCGCGAAGCGCGTCGGGGGTGGGCCCGATCAGATCTTGCCCACCAGGTCCAGCGACGGCGTCAGCGTCGCCGCGCCTTCGTTCCACTTCGCCGGGCAGACCTGGCCCGGGTTCTTGGCGACGTACTGCGCGGCCTTCAGCTTGCGCAGCGTTTCCTTCATGTCGCGCGCGATCGCGTTGTCGTGGATCTCGGCCGTCTTGATCACGCCCTCGGGGTTGACGATGAACGTGCCGCGCAGCGCGAGGCCCTCTTCCTCGATGTGCACGCCGAACATGCGGGTGAGCTTGTGCGTCGGGTCGCCCACCAGCGGGAAGCGCGCCTTGCCCACGGCCGGGCTCGTCTCGTGCCAGACCTTGTGCGAGAAGTGCGTGTCGGTCGTGACGACGTAGACCTCGGCGCCGAGGTCCTTGAACTCGGCGTAGTGGTCGGCCGCGTCCTCGACTTCGGTCGGGCAGTTGAACGTGAACGCCGCCGGCATGAAGACGATGACGGACCACTTGCCCTTCAGCGACTCGTCGCTCACTTCGACGAACTTGCCGTTGTGGAACGCGGTGGCCTTGAACGGCTGGACCTGGGTGTTGATCAGCGACATGGTGCTTGCCTTTCGATAGAGCAGGTTGATGGGAAAGAGGTAATCGACAGGCAGGATCTTATGTGCGGCGCAGCATCGTTTGGATTGATTGGGAAAATGGTCGCCATAGTCAAAGACGAATGACCGATCGCGAAGGTGCGTCCGACGCCGTCGGTGTGAGCGATCACTTGCGGAATAGGCGTTGCTTCTAGAGACTGTCGCGTGGCCCCCCCCGCGTCGCGCGTGGGCGGCTCAGCGCGACCCGAGCGCTTCCCAGCGCTCCAGCGCCGCCATCAGTTCGTCTTCGATCTGCGCGTAGCGCGCCTGCAGCGCCGGCACCGCCTGCGGCTCGCGGGTGTAGAGCTCGGCGTTCGCGAGCCGCTCGGCGATCGCCTTCTGCTCGGCTTCGAGCGCCTCGATGCGCGCCGGCAGTTCGTCGAGCTCGCGCTGCTCCCTGAAGCCGAGCTTGCGCGGCTTCGGTGGCGCCGCCGCTGAAGCGGCCGGCGCCGTTGGCGGGGCTGGCTTGGGTGCCGGCGCCGGCGGCGCCGCGGCGGCCAGGCTGCGCTCGCGCTGCCGCTTCCAGTCCTCGTAGCCGCCCTCGTATTCGCGCCAACGGGCGTCTGCCTCGTACGCGATCGTGCTCGTGACGACGTCGTCGAGGAAGCGCCGGTCGTGGCTGACGAGGAACACGGTGCCGGCGTAGTCCTGCAGCAGCTGCTCGAGCAGCTCGAGGGTGTCGATGTCGAGGTCGTTGGTCGGCTCGTCGAGCACGAGCACGTTGGCCGGCAGCGCGAACAGCCGCGCGAGCAGCAGGCGGTTGCGCTCGCCGCCGGACAGCGTCCTCACCGGCGCGTTCGCGCGTTCGGGCGCAAACAGGAAGTCGCCGAGGTAGCTCATCACGTGCTTGCGCCCTGCGGCCGTGTCGATCCACTCGCTGCCCGGGCTGATCGTGTCGGCGAGCGTCGCGTCGAGGTCCAGCGCGCTTCTCGACTGGTCGAAGTACGCGATCTGCAGGTTCGTGCCGCGGCGCACCGTGCCCGAGGTCGGCTGCAGCTCGCCCAGGATCAGCTTCAGCAGCGTCGTCTTGCCCGCGCCGTTGGGGCCGATCAGGCCGACCTTGTCGCCGCGCAGGATCGTCGCGCTGAAACAGTCGACGACGAGCTTCTCCCCGAACCGCATCGTGACGTCGCGCAGCTCGGCGACGATGCGCCCGCTCCTCATCCCGGCGTCGACCTCGAGCCGCACCCGGCCGAGCGCCTCGCGCCGCGCGGCGCGCAGCGCGCGCAGCGCCTGCAGCCGCGCCACGCGCGCGACGCTGCGCGTGCGCCGCGCCTCGACACCCTGGCGGATCCACGCCTCCTCCTGCGCGAGCAGCTTGTCGGCGCGCGCGTGGGCGAGCGCCTCGGCGGCGAGCTCCTGCTCCTTCGCCCGCTCGTAGGCGGCGAAGTTGCCGGGGTAGCTGCGGATGCGCCCGCGGTCGAGCTCGAGGATGCGCGTGCACACGGCGTCGAGGAACGCGCGGTCGTGGGTGACCACGATCACGCTGCCGCGGAAGTCGCGCAGCAGGTCCTCGAGCCAGGCGATCGCGTCGAGGTCGAGGTGGTTCGTCGGCTCGTCGAGCAGCAGCACGTCGGGCAGCGCGACGAGCGCCTGCGCGAGCGCGACGCGCTTCTTCGTGCCGCCGGAGAGCTCGCCGATGCGCCGTGCGCCGTCGAGTGCGAGGCGCTGCAGCGTCGTGCGCACGCGCGCTTCCCAGTTCCACGCGTCGAGCGCCTCGATGCGCGTCTGCAGCGCGTCGAGGTCGAACCCCGGCGGGTGCGCCTCGTAGGTCGCGCGCAGCTCGCGCGCCTCGGCGACGCCCTCGGCGACGACGTCGAACACGGTCGCCGCGTCGTCGAACGCCGGTTCCTGCGGCACGTAGCGGATGCGCAGCCCCTGCGTGACCTGCAGCAGCCCGTCGTCGGGCTTCTCGAGGCCGGCCGCGATCTTCAGCAGCGACGACTTGCCCGCGCCGTTGCGCCCGATCAGCCCGAGCCGCTCGCCGGCGTCGAGCGCGAAGCCGGTGCCGTCGAGCAGCGGCACGTGGCCGTAGGCGAGGTGGGCGTTGGTGAGCGAGAGGACGGCCATCGGCGGCGGCGCGGCAGGCGCGGGGGGCGGCCGCACTGTACGCGGGCCGCGCCGACCCCGCGGCCCGGTGGGGGCGCCGCCTAGAATCGGCGCGCCTGCCGCGTTCGCGCCC
>CALIDR010000224.1 GCA_938022295.1 uncultured Burkholderiaceae bacterium | reverse complement strand
CGCCCGTGGCCGCGCGCGCGAGCGCGCTTCGTGATCGAACTCGGCGCCGTTGCCCGAGCGCAGCGAGCCGAAGGCGAACGTAGCGAGTTCGGCGCCGGGGCACGGGCGCGAGTCGCGCAGGGAAGCCAGCGCGCAGCGCTGGCCGCCGAGGTGAAGCGCCGCCGCCCGCGCGCACGGCGCTTTGCAGCGCCAACCTACGCTGGCGGCGCAAAGGGAACACCCGAAGAACCAGATGGGCCGAACATGTGCAGTCGCGTCGTCAGGCGCTGCGGACGACGCGGCCCCGCTTCGCCCGAGCTTGACCGCAGGTCCCTGCCGAGAGGAGAAGCCAAGAAAAAGGCCCGGTGTCGCCACCGGGCCGAAGGTACCTGGAAACGGGGTTTCGAGAGGTACCGAGGAGACAACTTTTGCGACGGCGCGCGGTGGCGCGCCGTCAGGGGACCTTACGCCGCGCGCTTGGCCTTGGCCGCGCCTTGCGTGGCCTTCACCGCCGTGCTCGTCACGGCCTGGAAGTTCGCTTCGGCGACTTCGGCGGCCTGCTTGGCAGCCTTGTGCACGCTCTCGTAGGCGTTGTTCGCGGCGGCCACGGCGGACTTGACGAGCGCGACGGCGTTCTCGGTGCCGGCCGGCGCGTTCTTGACCATCGTGTCGACGACGGCCATGAACTTCTTCTGCATGTCGGCCATCTGCTCCTCGGCGACCTTGGTCACTTCGGCGTTGGTCGCGGCGGCGATGTCGTAGACGTGGCGGCTGTAGGCGGCGGCCTTCTCGGCACTCGGCTGCAGCAGGCCGGCCTGCAGGGCCAGCAGTTCCTGCGCGTCCTTGACCGACAGCATCGCCTTGGTCGTGTCGGCCGTCTCGGCCAGCGCCGTCTTGGCGACCTGCATGTTCAGCTCGACGAGCTTCTCGACGCCTTCGAACGCCTTGTGGGTCAGGCCGAACAGCGTTTCGACGTTGGCCTTGTGGGCGGCCAGGACTTGTTCCGGGGTCATCATGGTGCGGGCTCCTTGCGTGGGCGGGGGATTGGATTCGCGGCTGCAGCACTCTTGTTGCACTGCAGCATGACTCGAAGTATAGGGACTTCTCCGGGGGTTGCAAGCCTTTTTTGCTGCGCCGCAACATTCTAGGGAGAGCGACCCAGCCGCCACCGTTGGCGGCCGCCGGCCGACAATCGCCGCCGATGCAGGCCTTCTACAGCGACCGCTTCGTGCTCCCGCTGCCGGCCGGTCACCGCTTTCCGATGCCGAAGTACCGGCTGCTGCGCGACCGCCTCGCCGCCGAGGCGCCGGGCATCCGGCTGCAGCCCGCGCCGGCGGCGAGCGACGGCGAACTGGCGCTCGTGCACACGCCGACCTACATCGCGCAGGTCGCCGAAGGGCTGCTGTCGCCGGCGCAGCAGCGCGAGATCGGCTTCCCGTGGTCGCCCGAGATGGCCGAGCGCGCGCGGCGCTCGGTCGGCGCGACGATCGCCGCCGCACGCGCCGCGCTGGCCGAAGGTGTGGCGAGCAACCTCGCCGGCGGCACCCACCACGCCTGCGCCGACAAGGGCGCGGGCTACTGCGTGTTCAACGACGTCGCGGTGGCCGCGCGGCTGATGCAGGCCGAGCGGCATCGCGCGCGGCGCGAGGGGCTGCGGGTGGCGGTGATCGACCTCGACGTGCACCAGGGCAACGGCACGGCGGCGATCTTCCGCGACGACCCGACCGTGTTCACGCTGTCGCTGCACGGCAGGCACAACTTCCCGTTCCGCAAGGAGCCGAGCGACCTCGACGTCGACCTGCCCGACGGCTGCACCGACGACGCCTACCTCGCCGCGCTCGACGGCGCACTCGCCGCGCTGTGGGCGCACCACGGCGACCGGCCGCCGGGGCTGGCGTTCTACCTCGCCGGCGCCGACCCGCACGAGCACGACCGCCTCGGGCGGCTGAAGCTGACCGCCGCGGGCCTGGCCGAACGCGACCGCCGCGTGCTCGACGCCTGCCGCGCCCGCGGCGTGCCCGTCGTGCTGACGATGGCCGGCGGCTACGGCCAAGACGTCCACGAAACGGTGGCGCTGCAGTTCGCGACGCAGCGCCTCGCCTACGAGAGCTGGCGCGCCTGGACGTCCCGCGGGTGACCGCGACCGGCGGCGTTCGGTGGAAGAATGGCCACGATGACCGCCCGTGCCCACGCGCTGCCCCGCCGCCACTATGCGCTGTTCCGGCCGATCACGACGCGCTGGATGGACAACGACGTCTACGGCCACGTCAACAACGTCGTCTACTACAGCTTCTTCGACACCGCCGTCAACGCGTACCTTATCGAGGCCGGCGCGCTCGACATCCACGCCGGGCCGGTGATCGGCCTCGTCGTCGAGACGAAGTGCAACTACTTCGCGCCGCTCGCGTTCCCGCAGGCGGTCGACGCCGGGCTGCGCGTCGCGCACCTCGGGCGCAGCAGCGTCCGCTACGAGATCGGCCTCTTCGGCGCCGGCGAGCCCGAAACCGCCGCCGCCGGCCACTTCGTCCACGTCTACGTCGACCGCGCCACCCGCCGTCCGGTGAGCACGCTGCCGCCGGCGCTCGTGGCCGCCCTCGAACCGCTGCAGGTCCCCGCATGGCCGACGCCCTGAACCGCCCGACGTTCACGCCCGAGATGACGGCCGCCGTCGACGCCGCGATCACGTCGCGCCGCTCGATCCGCCGCTTCCTGCCCACGCCCGTGCCGCGCGAGACGATCGAGCAGATCCTCGCCGTCGCGTCGCGCGCGCCGTCGGGCACCAACACGCAGCCCTGGAAGGTCACGGTGCTGACGGGCCGCGCGAAGGAGGCGCTGTCGGAACGCATCCGCGCGATCTACGACGATCCGCAGGAGCTCGCGCTGCACAGCGAGGAGTACGCCTACTACCCGCTGCAGTGGGTGCCGCCGTACATCGACCGCCGGCGCAAGGTCGGCTGGGATCTGTACGGGCTGCTCGGCATCGGCAAGGGCGACAAGCTGCGCATGCACGAGCAGCACGGCCGCAACTACGCGTTCTTCGACGCCCCGGTGGGGCTGATCTTCACGATCGACCGCATCATGCAGCAGGGCAGCTGGCTCGACTACGGCATGTTCCTGCAGAGCGTGATGATCGCCGCCCGCGCGCGCGGGCTGGACACCTGCCCGCAGGCGGCGTTCACGCAGTTCCACCGCGTGATCGGCGAGTTCATCGGCGCCGGCCCCGACGAGATGCTGGTGTGCGGCATGTCGCTCGGCCATGCCGACCCCGACGCGGTCGAGAACACGCTCGTCACCGAGCGCGCGCCGGTGGCCGAATTCACGCGCTTCATGGAATGAGTCCGCAGGAGAACGCCCGATGACCCGCCCCGCCGTGCTCGTCGCCCGCGCCGTGTTCCCCGAGGTCATCGCCCGGCTGCGCGACCACTTCGACGTCACCGACAACCCCGACGACACGATCTGGAGCC
>CALIDR010000223.1 GCA_938022295.1 uncultured Burkholderiaceae bacterium | reverse complement strand
CGCCTGCGGCGCGGGGATCCACGGGTCCATCACTATGTACTCGGCCTTCTCCGCCTGCAGCTGCGCGGCCAGGTGCTCGCTGCGCCGGCGCAGCGCCTGCGCGTCGGCGAGCGCGCCGCGGTAGGTGCGCGCCATCAGCAGGGTGGCGGCGAACAGCAGCACGACGAGGCCGGCGAGCTCGAGGTGGCGCGGCTCGGAAGTGTCGGTGGCCACGCGCACGATCGCCGGCACGAAGACGACGCTCTCGAACAGCACGAACGTGCGCCGGCGCGTGCCGAGGATCTGCACGGCGCCGAACGTGTAGGTGACGATCATCAGGATCAGCGCCGTCTTCTCGAACGACCCGCCCACGCCCCAGAAGAGCCACGCCGCCACGCCCCACATCGCGCCCTGCGCGAGCGCGAGCGCGGCCAGCGGCGCGCGCTGCGCGCGCACGACGTCGTCGCTGAGGCCCGCGCGGCGCGTGTACCACAGCCAGTGCGCCAGGCGCGCCAGCCACAGCACGCCGACCGGGCCGAACCAGGCCACGAGCCGCCACGGCTCGGCCACCGGAGCGAAGATGGCCGCCACCAGCGCCATGCCGACGACGTTGCCGAACAGCGCCACCGGCGACTGGCGCAGGTGCGCACGCACCGCCTCGGCGTCGATCGCCTGCGGCGACAGCGGCTGGCCGCGGCCCGCGTCGTGATCGGCGGCGACCGCGCTCACGCCAACGTCACCCGCGCGGCAAGCCCTGCGCCTCGCGCGTCATCTGGCTGACCGCGATCACGGCCTGCGTGCGCGAGCTGACGCCCAGCGCCCGCAGCACCGCGGCGACGTGGTCCTTGACGGTCTCGACCGACAGGTTCAGCTCGCGCGCGATCAGCTTGTTCGGCTTGCCCTGCAGCAGCTTGGCGAGCACCTCGGTCTGGCGCGGCGTGAGGCCGATGCGCTCCAGCGGCGACACCGCCTGGTAGCCGGCGGCCGCGGCCGCCTCGCGGATCGGGATGTCCACCGGCGCGCTGACCCGCATCACGTCGGGCACCGTGTCGCCGCCGCGCGCGGCCGGCGCCGGGTCGCCGCCGAGCGTGATCGGCGGCACGTAGATGCCGCCGGACATCACCATCCGCAGCGCGTCGAACAGCGTCTCGTTCGACGAACGCTTCGGCACGAAGCCCATCGCGCCGAGGTCGATCGCGCGGATCACGTCGCTGCCGCGGTCCGACGCCGAGATCACGACCACCGGCAGCGCCGGGTAGCGCTGGCGCATTTCGGCGAGCACGTCGAAGCCGTCGGCGTCGCCGAGCTGCAGGTCCAGCAGGACGAGGTCGAAGTCGGCGCTGGCGCGCAGCGCCTCGCGCGCCTGCGCCGCGCTGTCGGCGCCGACGACCGTCACGTCGTCGCCGAGGCCGCGGATGACGCTCTGCAGCGCCGTCAGGATGAGCGGGTGGTCGTCGACGAGCAGGACCTTCATCGGGCATTCCTCCTTGGCGGGCGACTTGGGCCCGGCCTGTGCGGCGCATGGTAGCCGAGGCGCTCGCGGCGACGCGGGCCACGGCGGGCATCAGACGTAACGGCGGGCGAGCGACTGCGCCACGCACACCGGCCTGGCCGCGCCCTCGCGCTCGATCGTGACCTCGGTCGTGAGTTGCGCACCGCCGTCGACGTCGTCGAACGCGAGCAGCCGGAAGCGCGCGAGCAGCCGGCTGCCCGCCGGCACCGGGCCGGTGAAGCGCACCCGGTTCAGCCCGTAGTTGACGCCCATGTGGCTGTCGGCGATGTCGAACGCGCTGGCGGCGAACTCGGGGATCAGGCTCAGCGTCAGGAAGCCATGCGCGATCGTGGTGCCGAACGGCCCGCGCGCCGCGCGCTCGGGGTCGACGTGGATCCATTGGTGGTCGCCGGTGGCGCGGGCGAAGAGGTCGATGCGCTGCTGGTCCACCGTGACCCAGTCGCTGACGCCGATCTCCTCGCCCACGCGTGCGCGCAGGTCGGCCAGGCGCGGGTAGACCGTCACGCCGCCACCCAGTCCAGCAGCGGCTGCCACTGCGGCAGGTCGCGCTCGACGCGGCTCGGCGCGACGTCCCACAGCGTCAGGCCGCGGGCGGCGAGCTGGACGTAGTTCTGCGTGTCGCGCAGGTAGCCGAGCACCGGCAGGCCGAGCGCGTTCAGGTACCGGTGCAGCTGCTCGCCCGCGATCGTGCCCTCGCGCACCCGCATGCCGACCACCGCGAACTGCACCCGGTCGGCGCGCTTGTGGGCGCGCACCTCGGCGACGAAGGCGTGCGTGGCCTGGATGTCGAACAGGCTCGGCTGCAGCGGGATCAGCAGCCGGTCGGCGACCTTCAGCACCGCGTCCAGACGCTTGCCGTGCAGGCCGGCCGGGGTGTCGAGCACGACGTGCGTCGTGCCCTTGGGCGGGCGGGCGATCTCCTGCGCGTCGACCTCCCAGCCGCGGATCGGCGGCAGCTGCGGCGGGCGCAGCGCCAGCCAGTGGCGCGACGACTGCTGGCGGTCGACGTCGCCGAGCATCACCGCGTGGCCCTGGCGCGCGAAGGCGCCCGCGAGGTTGGTCGCCAGCGTGCTCTTGCCGACCCCGCCCTTGGGGTTGGCGACGACGATCACCGGCATGGCCGCCCGCGTGCTGTGGTCATGGCCCCGATGCTAGCGGCGCCGCGCCCCGCGCCGGCAGCGGGGCGACCCCGACGACTCGCCGCCCTCAGCGAAGACCGTCCCACAGCAGCTTGACGCCGGTGAAGAACATGCCGGCGTAGGCGACGCGGTAGAACCACGTCTGCGGGATGCGGCGCAGCGCCCACACGCCGAGCCACACGCCGAGCGGCGCCAGCGGCAGCAGCACGAGCGCGGTCGTCATGTTGCGCACGTCGATCAGGCCGAGCCAGGCGTAGGGCACCCACTTCGACAGGTTCACGGCGGCGAAGAACACCGCCATCGTCGCCGCGAAGCGCACCGGGTCGAGCCGCAGCGGCAGCACGTACGCCGAGATCGGCGGGCTGCCGGCGTGGGCGACGAAGCTCGTGAAGCCCGACGCCAGCGCGGCCAGCCAGCCGACCCAGCGCGGCGGGCGGGGCCGGTCGGCGCGCGGCGGGAAGAGGAAGCGCTGGGCGAGGAACAGCAGCGTCAGCGCGCCGACGATGCCGGCCACCGTGGGCGCCGGCAGCAGCCCGAAGACGACGGTGCCGAGCACGGTGCCGGCCAGCCCCGCGGGCAGCAGGTGCGCGATCAGCGCGCAGTCGCGCTCGCGCCACAGCTGCTGCAGCCCGGTGGCGTCCATCACGAGCAGCAGCGGCAGCATGATCGCCGCCGCCTGGGGCACCGGCACGACGAGCGCGAGCAGCGGCGTGGCCATGGCGCCGAAGCCGCCGAGGAAGCCGCTCTTGGCCAGCCCCATCAGCAGCACGGCGGGCACGGCGACGGCGTAGAACCAGGGGTCGGTGATCATCGCGGGCCGGCGATTGTCGGCGCCGGCGCGGCGGTTTCGAACGCGGCGTGCGAACGCGTCCAACGCGCCGCGGCCGCCGCCGGCGTCCAATGGCGGCATGGACACCCCCCTGCCACCTCTGTTCGTCTCCCACGGCTCGCCGATGACGGCGCTCGAACCGGGCGCGAGCGGCGGCTTCTGGCGCCGGCTCGGCGCGGCCGTCGACGCTGCGTTCGGCCGCCCGCGGGCGATCGTCGCGCTGTCGGCGCATTCGCTGACCCGCGAGCCGGTGCTGCTGGCCGCCGCGCGGCACACGACGGTGCACGACTTCGGCGGCTTCCCCGACGCGCTGTACCGCCTGCGCTACGACGCCCCGGGCGCCCCCGCCCTGGCGCCGCGCGTGCAGTCGCTGCTGGCCGGCGCCGGCATCGCCTCGCACGTCGCCGGCGACGGCGGACTGGACCACGGCATCTGGGTGCCGCTGCGCTTCGCGTGGCCCGACGCCGACGTGCCGGTGCTGCCGCTGGCCTGGGTGCCCGCCGATCCGCCGGCCGCGCAGTTCGCGCTCGGCGCGGCGCTGGCCCCGCTGGCCGCCGAGGGCGTGCTCGTGCTCGGCACCGGCAGCATCACGCACAACCTGCGCCTGCTCGGCGACTTCACCGGCCGCGGGCCGGCGGCGCAGCCCGAGCGCGCCGAGAGCGCGGCGTTCCGCGCCTGGTTCGCCGAACGCGCCGCCGCGCGCGACTGGGAGGCCCTGTTCGACTACCGCCGCCGCGCCCCGCACGCGGCGCTGATGCACCCCACCGACGAGCACCTGCTGCCGTGGTGCGGCGCCGCCGGCGCGGGCGGGCGCGACGCCGCGCCCGAGCGCCTGTTCGCCGACGTCGCCTACGGCGCGCTCGGGATGGACGCCTACGCGTTCGGCCCGCAGGCGGCGCGGCTCGCGCAGGCGCTGGCCGCGGGCAGCGGCATCACTCCTTCAGCCGCCTGACGAGCGCGGCCGAGGTCAGCAGCTCGAGCTGCGCCTCGAGGCGGATCACGCGCGCCGTCAGGTCCTCGATGCGCTGCTGCTGCGCCTTCAGCGCCTCGGCCTGGCGGGTGACCTTGTCCTCGAGCTTGATCATCGCCGTGAACGCGCCCCACACGCGCTCGGTGACGCTCACGGCCGCCCCTTCGGCGCGCGGCCGCGCCGCTCGAGGTCGCGCGCCTGCTCGGCGTCGGCCTCGAGCGCGGCCAGGCGCCGGTTGCTCGCGGCGATGAAGTCCAGCGCGTCGTCGATCGCCGCCGAGGCGCGCTCGGCCGCCTGGCGCGCCGCGTCGGCGAGCACGCCGAGCTCGGCGCCGGCGCGCTCGAGGTCGCCGCCGTCGTAGGCCGCGGCGCCGCGGCGCATCAGCTCCGACACCGGCATGCCCAGCCGCCGCGCCTTGCCGACGATCGCCTGCTTCTCCTGCGCCGTGGCCTGGACCACGATGCGCTCGACCGCTGCTGCCATCACGCCACCTCGATGTACAGGGATGTACATCGGCAGTATACGGCCCGGCGGCGCTTGCTGCGATCATCGCGCCCCTTGGCGCCATGGCCGGCATCCACATCACCGACATCGAGGCCGCCATCAACTGGTGGCGCGAACGCTCGCCGAGCCCCGACGGCGTGACCGCCTGCGCCGAGGTGCGCGCGCTGGCCGAGGTCTACGCGCTGATGATGTACCACCGCGAAGCCGAGTGCGACGAGGCCACGCTGCCCGCCGCCGCGCGCGACGCCTGGCTCGCCTGGTACGCCACGACGCCCGACGCGCCGTGCATCGCGATCTGCTCGACGAGCCAGGGCGACGACGTCTGCAAGGGCTGCGGGCGCACGTTCGACGAGGTGCAGCACTGGCCCGTCTACACGCCGGCCGAGAAACGCGCGGTGTGGCGGCGCATCACGCTCGAGGCCACCGCGTGGCGCTTCAACCGCTACGCCGAGCGCGCGCGCCGCGCCACCGGCGCCGACCACCCGCCGCCGCCAGGCCTCGCGCCCGGGGGCGGCGCTTGACCCCGCCGCGCCCGCAGCGGCGCCCTGCGCCGTGACGGCCACCGCGCCGCTCGCGGCGCCCGGGGGTCTGGCGGCCAGCGCGCGGCGCATCGCGCCGCTGGCGTGGCCGGTGTTCGTCGGCCAGGTCGCGGTGCTCGCCTTCACCACCGTCGACACCGTGTTCGTCGCCCGCTACGCCGCGGCCGCCGGCACGCCGCTGGACCTGGCGGCGCTGGCCGTCGGCGCGGCGGCCTACGTCACCGTGTTCATCGGCCTGATGGGCGTCGTGCTCGGCATCGGGCCGATCGCCGGCCAGCTGTTCGGCGCCGGCCGCCACGCCCAGGCCGGCGCGCAGCTGCACCAGGCGGCGTGGGTCGCGCTCGCGGCGTCGCTCGCGGGCAGCAGCGCGCTCGCGTTCCCGCAGCCGTTCCTCGCGCTGGCGCAGGCCGAGCCCGCGGTCGCGCAGCGCGTGCACGGCTACACCTCCGCCCTCGCGGTGGCGCTGCCGGCGGCGCTGCTGTTCGCCGCGTTCCGCGGCTTCAACATCGCGGTGTCGCGGCCGAAGGCGGTGATGGCGCTGCAGCTCGGCGGCCTGGCGCTGAAGGTGCCGCTGACGGCGGCGCTCGTGTTCGGCGCCGGGCCGCTGCCGGCGCTGGGCGTGACGGGCTGCGGCATCGCCACCGCGGCGGCGATGTGGCTGCAGGTGGCGCTGGCGCTCGCCGTGCTGCGGCGCGACCGCTTCTACGCCCCGTTTGCGCTGTGGGGCCGCGGGCTGCACGCGCCGAGCCGCGCCGCCATCGGCGCGCTGCTGCGCCTGGGCGTGCCGATGGGGCTGGCCACGCTGATCGAGGTCACGAGCTTCTCGTTCATGGCGATCTTCATTTCGCGCCTGGGCGCCACGGCGGTGGCCGGGCACCAGATCGCGGCCAACCTGATGGCGCTGCTGTTCATGCTGCCGCTGGCGATCGCCAACGCGTCGAGCGCGCTCGTCGCCCAGCGCATCGGCGCCGGCGACGTGGCCGACGCGCGGCGCCTGGGCTGGCACGGCCTGGCGCTCGCGGTGGCGCTGGCCGCCGTCGTCGGCGGCGCCGTGTTCGCCGCCCGCGGCCCGGTCGTGCGCGCCTACACGAGCGACGCCGCGGTGATCGCGGCCGCGCTGCCGCTGCTGGCGTGGGCGGCGCTGTTCCACGTCGCCGACGCGGCGCAGATCGTCGCCGCGTTCGTGCTGCGCGCCTGGCGCGTGGCGGTGCTGCCGCTGGCGATCTACGTGCTGTCGCTGTGGGGCGTGGGGCTGGGCGGCGGCTACGCGCTCGCGTTCGGCCACCTCGGCGCCGCCGCCGGCGCGCCGGGCTACTGGGCCGCCGCCACGGCCGGCCTCACCGTCGCCGGGCTGGCGCTGAGCGCGCTGCTGGCGGTGGTGCTGCGGCGGCAGCGGGCGGTGTAGACGGCAGGACGGACGCCGGACTTGCGTGGCCAGCACGACGCAAGGGCGACATGTCCTGCAAGCTGCAGGGGCCGCCCGCATGCCGCCGGTGCGGCGGGTCGGGACGACCGTCGCTGCCAACCGGAGACGCTCCGGGGACCGCGCAGCGACCCTGGACTGGCAGCATGCTCGGCTCGCCGGCACGGCATGCCCTGACCATCGGCGCGCCGGATTCGGGCAGCTCACGCGACGCCAAGGCTGGGGAGCTTCACCCATGGACTGGCATGACCGCATCGTCACGACCCCGGAAACGCTGTTCGGCCGGCCGCGCATCGCCGACACCCGCATCGGCGTCGACTTCGTGCTGGATTTGCCGGCGTCCGGCTGGACCAGCGGGCGCATCCTGCGCGAGTACCCGCAACCGAGCCCCGAGGACTTGCAGGCGGTGTTCGCCCTCGTTCGCGACTGTCCGAAGGACGAGGACTTCGTGCCCCGGGCCAAGGCCGCGCAGGACGCGTAGAGCCGCTGCGCCGCCGACGCGCCGATGGCCGCGCTGCTGCTCGACGAGAACATCCCCCGATCGACCGGACGCCTGCTTGCCGAGGCGGGTCACGACGTGGTCTTCGTGGCCGATGTCGCCGCCGCTGCCGACGAGCGTGACATGCTGGGCCTGGCGCGGGTGCAGGAGCGTTTGCTCGTCACCTTCGACGGCGACTTCGGTGAGCTGATCTGGCGGCGCGGCGTTCCCCCGCCGCCGGCCGTACCCCATCTCCGCCTACACCCGATCCAAGGTGCCGACGCGGCGGCACGGGTGCAACAAGCGCTCACCTTCCCGTGGGACGGCCAGTTCGTCGTGTGCAGCCGGCCTGGCCTTCGGCGCCGGTCGTTGCCATCGCGCACCGATGGCGGACCGCCGTGTCATCGCGTTCACGGCCGGGCGTGCACGGCGGATCGGGGATGCGTGCAGGCGCTGCCGTCAGCGCCAGGCGTCCGTGCGCGGCGCCGCGTGACGAGGGCTTCGACGCCACCAGGATGCGCGGCGATCCACGCCGTACGCCCCGCGCCGGCAAAGCGACGGTCGGCGACGGTTGGCTCGCCCGGCCATCGCGGATCGCCGAGATCGCCCCGCGCGGGCGCGGGCCCGGCGACAGCGGCCCGCCGATCGCCGAGGCCGCGGCGCGCGAAGCTGCGCCTCGTGTGGCCGCTCGATGTGCCCATCGGGGTCGGCCGCAGACGCGCGGGCCGTCCACCGATCAGGCCGCGGCGCCGTGCAGCGGCGGCGCCTCGCGCCGCCCCGCGCCCCAGGCGAACACCGCCGCCGCGGCCGCGGCGGCGAGATGCTTCAGGCCGTGGCCGCTGACGACGCCGCCGGTGGCCTCCCACAGCGGCCGGTCGGCGATCTCGAACGCCTTCGCGAGCACGTACAGCGCCAGCGGCACGCACCAGTGGGCGGTGCGCAGCCCGCCGGGCGGACGCGGCAGCCAGGCGACGAACAGCGGGATCAGCACCAGCGGCCAGAACTGGAACAGCAGGTACGGCCGCTGGTCGCCGGCGGGCGGGAACCAGCGCGGCGACAGGTACGCGTAGACCGCGCCGGCCACCGCGAGCGCCACCACGGCCGCGGCGACGGGCGCGCGGGCTGCGCGGCGGTCGACCCGCTCGGCGACGAACAGGCAGCACAGCAGCGCGGCGGCGGCGGCGATCGGCACGCGGTCGATCAGCAGGCCGGCGTCGTCGGGCGCCCAGTGGTACAGCGCCGACGCCGGGCCGGCGAGCACGACGGCGGCGAAGAACGCGCGCCACAGCGGCACGTCCAGGCCGCGGGCGGCGCGCAGCCGCCACAGGCCCCAGGCGCCCGCGGCCGCGAACGCGGCGTTGGTCAGCACGTCGCCCGCGCGCGGCACGCCGAAGCGGGTGACGGTGTCGGCGAAGTCGTGGTAGCCGGCCGGCAGGCCGATCGGGCCGGCGGCCAGCAGCGCGAGCGCCAGCGCGCCCGCCGCGGCGGCCAACGCGACGACGGCCCCGCGCGTCACGGCGCGGGCGCGAGCGGTCGCGGCGACGGTGGTGGCAGTCGGCATCGGCGCGCAGCTTACCGCTGCGCCGGCGCCGGACCGGGCGGTGCGGGCGGCGCCGCGGCGAGCTCGACGACGAAGCAGGTGCCGCCGCCCGCGCGCGGCTCGCAGCGCACGCGGCCGCCGTGCGCCTGCGCGATCTGGCGCACCAGCGCCAGGCCCAGACCGACGCCGCCGGCCTGCTCGGCGTGGCCGGGCAGGCGGAAGAACGGCTCGAAGATGCGCTCGCGCATCGCCTCGGGCACGCCGGGGCCGCGGTCGCACACGCGCAGCTCGGCGCCGCCGTCGGGGCGCGCCGCCCACGCCACCGTCACGTCGCCGCCGCCGTAGCGGCGCGCGTTGTCGAGCAGGTTGCGCAGTGCGCGGCGCAGCAGCCGCTCGTCGCCGGCCACGGTGAGCGCCGGCACGTCGGCGGCCACCGCGGCGTCGGCGCGCGCGGCTTCCTCGACGGCGAGCGCGCGCAGGTCGACCGCATCGCGCGCGACGGCCTGCGAGCGCGCGTCCAGGCGGCTGGCGAGCAGCACCTCCTCGACCAGCGTGTCGAGCTCGGCGATGTCGGTGTCGATCTCGCGCTGCAGGCGCTCGCGCTGCGCGGCGTCGGCGCCGTCGAGCATCGCCACCGCCATCTTCAGCCGCGCCAGCGGCGAGCGCAGCTCGTGGCTGGCGTTGGCCAGCAGCGAGCGGTTGGCGCGCACCAGCGCCTCGATGCGCTCGGCGGCGCGGTTGAAGCTCGCCGCCACGGCGGCCACTTCGTCGCGCCCGGAAGCGTCGACGCGCTGGTCGAGCGCGCCTTCGCCGAAGCGCTCGACGCCGCGCTGCAGCGCCTCGAGCCGGCGCGTGAGCCGGCGCACGACCGGCCATGCGCCGAGCGCGACCGCAGCGAACAGCAGCGCCAGCACGAGCAGCAGGTTGGCGCCGCGCGCCCACGGCGGCAGCGTCCACCACGGCGCCGGTGGCGGCGGGGGCGCGGCCATGTGGTGCGGCGGGCCGCTGCGCAGATCGCCCATGCCGCGCTCGCCGTCGCGCCCCGGCGGGCCGAACGCGCCGCGCGGCGGGCGCAGCAGGTGCAGCGTGCGGCCGTCGTCCAGGCGGATCGACACCACGCGCCGCGGCGCGTCGCCGCCGCGCGCGGCGTCCAGCGCCTCGAACAGCGGCGAGGCGGCGATGCGCTGCCCGCGCGCGTCGTCCAGCGCCAGCGGCAGGCGCAGCCGCGCGGCCCATTCGCGCAGCGCCTGCGCCTGCTCATCGGCCGGTGCGGCGGCGGGGGGCAGCGAGTTGCGCAGCAGCTCGGCCCAGGCGGCGCTGCGCTCGGAGGCGGCG
>CALIDR010000222.1 GCA_938022295.1 uncultured Burkholderiaceae bacterium | reverse complement strand
TCATGATCCTGCCGGCGTTCGGGATCATCAGCCAGATTGTGCCGGTGTTCTCCCGCAAGCCGCTGTTCGGCTACGCCTCGATGGTCTACGCGACGGCGTCGATCGCGATCCTGTCGTTCATCGTCTGGGCGCACCACATGTACACGACCGGCATGCCGGTCACCGGGCAGCTGTTCTTCATGTACGCGACGATGCTGAT
Source organism: uncultured Burkholderiaceae bacterium (assembly GCA_938022295.1). GTDB lineage: Bacteria > Pseudomonadota > Gammaproteobacteria > Burkholderiales > Burkholderiaceae_C > Calidifontimicrobium. Next base: position 7,226 of record CALIDR010000222.1, on the reverse strand, counting down.
CGCAGTGCCCACCGGCGTGAAGATCTTCAACTGGGTGGCCACGATGTGGAGGGGCTCGATGACGTTCGAGACCCCGATGCTGTGGGCCGTGGGCTTCATCTTCGTCTTCACGATGGGCGGCTTCACCGGGCTGATCCTCGCGATGGCGCCGATCGACCAACAGCTGCACGACACCTACTACGTGGTGGCGCACTTCCACTACGTGCTGGTCGCGGGCTCGCTGTTCGCGATGTTCTCGGGCTACTATTACTGGGGCCCGAAGTGGACCGGCGTGATGTACGACGAGGCGCGCGGCAAGATCCACTTCTGGGGTTCGATGATCTTCTTCAACCTCACGTTCTTCCCGATGCACTTCCTCGGCCTGGCGGGCATGCCGCGCCGCTACGCCGACTACCCGATGCAGTTCGCCGACTTCAACTTCATCGCCTCGATCGGCGCGTTCGGCTTCGGTCTGATGCAGGTCTACTTCTTCTTCGCCGTCGTGCTGCCGATGATGCGCGGCCAGGGCGAGAAGGCGCCGCAGAAGCCGTGGGAAGGCGCCGAGGGGCTGGAGTGGGAAGTACCGTCGCCGGCGCCGTTCCACACCTTCGAGACGCCGCCCAAGCTCGACCCGACGGCCACCCGGGTGATCGGCTGATCGGGCGAGGCTGGGCACGATGGCGCAGACGCCCGAACAGCGCAGGGCCAACGTGCGGCTGGGGCTGATCCTGGCCACGGTGGCGCTCGCCTTCGGGCTCGGCTTCGCGGCCAAGATCTGGCTGACCGGCGGCTGAGGTGGCGATGGACCAGCGAAACGCGGACGCGACGGGCCTGCGCGGCGACAACCGCCGCATGTTCGGCAAGCTCGCCGTCGTCGCCGTCGTGATGTTCGGCTTCGGCTACGCGCTGGTGCCGATGTACCGCGCGATCTGCGAGGCGCTGGGCATCAACGTGCTGTCGGTCTCCGAGCGCATCACGAGCGGGCAGGGCAAGACCGGGCGCGTCAACACGCAGGTCGACACCAGCCGCACGATCACCGTCGAGTTCGACGCCAACGCGCGCGGCCCGTGGGACTTCAAGCCCGCGCTGCGCTCGGTGCAGGTGCATCCGGGGGAACTCGCCACCGTGATGTACGAATTCCGCAACGTGCAGAACCGCACGATGGCCGCGCAGGCGATCCCGAGCTACGCGCCGCGCCAAGCCGGCGCGCACTTCAACAAGCTCGAGTGCTTCTGCTTCAACGAGTACACGCTCGCCCCGGGCGAGACCCGGCAGTGGCCGGTCGTGTTCGTGATCGACCCCAAGCTGCCGAAGGACGTGACGACGATCACGCTCAGCTACACGTTCTTCGAGGTCGCCGGCAAGGGGCTGCAGGCGGTGGCCGCGCCGGCCGCCGGGGAGCGCTCGTGAACCGCCCCGGCGCCGACCTCGCCGACGCCGTCGGGCGCAAGGGCTCGTTCGGACAGACGCTGCGCGCCGTCGGCTGGTCGTTCTTCGGCGTGCGCAAGTCGAGCGAGCACGAGCGCGACGTGCAGCAGCTCAACCCGGTGCACGTGATCGCCGCCGGCATCGTTGCCACCGCCTTGTTCGTCGTCGGCCTGATCGTGCTGATCCGCTGGGTCGTCGCCAGCGGCGTCGCCGGCGGCTGAACGGCACCGACTTCTGCTTCGAGGAAGAGAGAGAAAGACTCATGTCCGCAGCAACGCACGGCGCACAGACGCCCTACTACTACGTCCCGGCGCCTTCGCGGCACCCGGTGATGACCGCGATCGGCCTGCTGTTCGTCATCTTCGGCGCCGCGCAGTGGGTCAACGGCCACGGCTGGGGCGCCTACGTGCTGCTGTTCGGGCTCGCGTGGTGGGCCGTCGTGCTGTTCCAGTGGTTCGGCGACGCGATCCGCGAGAGCGAGACGGGGCTGTACAGCGACCGCATCGACGTCTCGTACCGCTGGAGCATGAGCTGGTTCATCTTCAGCGAGGTGATGTTCTTCGCCGCGTTCTTCGGCGCGCTGTACTGGGCGCGCGTGCACGCGGTGCCGATGCTCGGCAACCTGGACCACCAGGTGCTGTGGCCCGACTTCAAGGCCGCTTGGCCGAGCAGCGTGCCGGGCGCCACGGCGTCGCCGGCCGGCACCGTCGAGCCGTTCCAGACCATCGGCCCGTGGCCGCTGCCGACGCTGAACACCGCGCTGCTGCTGACCTCGGGTCTGACGCTGACGATCGCGCACCACGCGCTGATCGCCAACCAGCGCGCGAAGACGATCTTCTGGATGTGGGTGACGGTGGCGCTGGGTGCGACGTTCCTCGGCGTGCAGGCCTACGAGTACCTGCACGCCTACCGCGACCTGAACCTCAAGCTCAGCTCCGGCATCTTCGGCTCGACGTTCTTCATGCTGACCGGCTTCCACGGCTTCCACGTGTTCGTCGGCATGCTGATGCTGATCTTCATCACGCTGCGGCTGATGAAGGGCCACTTCACGCCGCAGCGGCACTTCGGCTTCGAGGGCGCGGCGTGGTACTGGCACTTCGTCGACGTCGTCTGGCTCGGCCTGTACATCGTCGTCTACTGGATGTGAAGGCGCGGCCGGCGCCGCGACCCGGGACTGTGAACGCCGCCTCGCGCGGCGTTCGTCGTTGCGGCCGCCGGTGGCGGCGCGAGGGCGTCAGCGCCCGGCGGGAATGCCGGTGGGCTGGATCCAGCCCATCGTGTAGCTGACGAGGATGAAGACGAACAGCGCCACCGACAGCCCGACGCGCACCGCGAGCGCGCGGGCCATCGCGTGGCTCGGCGGCGCGCCTTCGCGCTTCTTGCGCAGCATGAAGAAGCCGGCGCTGCCCAGCGCGCCGATGATCGCGAGCAGGGCGATGGCGAACACGACCTTCATCGGCGCGGATTGTCGCACCGGCCCGCTGCGGGCGCCGCGATGACGGGCGCCTCGCGCCGGCGCGCCCTGGTGCTCGTCGCCGCGCTCGTCGGCGTCGCCGTCACGGCGCGCCTGGGGCTGTGGCAGCTCGACCGCGCGGCGCAGAAGACGGCGCTGCAGGCGGCGATCGAGGAGCGCGCCGCGCTGCCGCCGCTCGAGGCGGCCGGGCTCGCCCGCACGGCCGATGCCGTGGCGGCGCAGGAGCACCGCCGCGTGGTGCTGCGCGGGCGATGGTCGGGCGCGCACACCGTCTACCTCGAGAACCGGCAGATGGACCAGCGCCCCGGCTTCTACGCCGTCACGCCGCTCGTGCTCGGCGACGGCACGGCGGTGCTGGTGCAGCGCGGCTGGCTGCCGCGCGACCCGCTGGACCGCACGCGCCTGGCGCCGGTGCGCGACGACGAAGGCGAGGTCGAGGTGCTCGGCCGCATCGCCCCCGCCCTCGCCCGGTTGTACGAGTTCGCGCCGTCGACGGGCGGCCGCATCCGGCAGAATCTCGACATCGAGGACTTTGCCCGCGAAACGGGCCTGTCGCTGCGGCCGCTGGCCGTCGTCCAGCTCGACACCCCGTTCTTCGCCGGCGACGGCCTGCTGCGCCGCTGGCCCGCGCCGGCGATCGACGTCCACAAGCACTACGGTTACGCCTTCCAGTGGTTCGCGCTCGCGGCGCTGATCACGGGCCTCTATGTCTGGTTCCAACTCGTCGCCCCCCGCCGCCGGCGCTGAGCCGCTGAGCTTCACGGTGCACTCGCTGCCCGCGGCTGGCCTGCCCGACGACGCGCAGCGCACGCGCGCCGGGCGCTGGAAGCTGCTCGGCCTGCTGTTCGCCTGCGCGCTGCCGGTGATCGCGTCGTACCTCGGCTACTTCGTGATCCGCCCCGAGGGCCGCACGAACTACGGCGACCTGATCCTGCCGCCGCGCGAGATGCCGGCGCTGGCGCTCGCCGACCTCGACGGCCGCCCGGTCGACCCTGCCTCGCTGCGCGGCCAGTGGCTGCTCGTCGTCGTCGGCCCGGCCGCGTGCGACGAGGCGTGCGAGCGGCGCCTGCTCATGCAGCGCCAGCTGCGCGAGATGACCGGCCGCGAACGCGAGCGCATCGACAAGGTCTGGCTGGTGACCGACGACGCGCCGATCGCGCCGCCGCTGCTCGCCGCGCTGCAGGCCACGCCCGCGGTAACCGTGCTGCGCGCGCCGGCGGCCGAGGTCGAGCGCTGGCTCGCCCCGGCGCCCGGCGAGGCGCTCGCCGCGCACCTGTACATCGTCGACCCCATGGGGCAGTGGATGATGCGCGAGCCGGCGCAGCCCGAGCCGGCGCGGGTCAAGCGCGACCTCGACCGCCTGCTGCGCGCTTCTGCCTCCTGGGACCGCCCGGGACGCTGACGCCGTGGACGCTGCTCAGCCGCTGGTCGACCTGGCCCCGATCGCCCGCCTGGCGCTGCTGGGCGTCGTGCTCGCCCTCGGGCCGCTGGCGTGGATCTGGCTGCGCCACCGCGACGCCTCGCCGACACGGCGCCTGCATGCGCTGACGCTGCTGACGCTGTTCCTGACGTTCGACCTGATCCTGTTCGGCGCCTTCACGCGGCTGACCGACTCCGGCCTCGGCTGCCCCGACTGGCCCGGCTGCTACGGCAAGGCGAGCCCGTTCGGCGCACGCGCCGAGATCCACGCCGCGATGACGGAGATGCCCACCGGCCCGGTCACCCACGGCAAGGCGTGGATCGAGATGGTGCACCGCTACCTCGCCACCGCGGTGGGCGTGCTGATCACGGTGATGGCCATCGTCGCCTGGCGCCAGTGGCGGCGCGGCGACCCGACGGTGCCCTCGCCCTGGTGGGCCACCGCGACGCTGGTGTGGGTGTGCGTGCAGGGCGCGTTCGGCGCGCTGACCGTCACCCTCAAGCTCTACCCGGCGATCGTCACCGCCCACCTGCTCGGCGGTCTGGCGCTGCTCGCGCTGCTGGCGGTGCAGGCACAGACGTTCGCGCCGCGGCCGGTCGCGCTGACGCTCGCGCAGCGCGCCGGGCTGTGGGTGCTGGCGGCACTGGCCGTCGTCCAGATCGCGCTCGGCGGCTGGGTGAGCACCAACTACGCCGTGCTCGCCTGCACCGACTTCCCGACCTGCCAGGGCGTGTGGTGGCCGCCGATGGACTTCGATCACGCGTTCACGATCCGGCGTGAACTCGGCATCGGCGCCGACGGCGGTTACCTGCCGTTCGAAGCGCTGACCGCGATCCACGTCACGCACCGGCTCGGCGCGCTCGTCGTGCTCGCTGCCATCGCGGTCGTGGCGCTGCAGCTGTGGCGCGAACACCGGCGCGCGGCGCTTGCGCTCGCCGCGATCGGCGGCTGGCAGCTCGCCACCGGCCTGTCCAACGTCGTGCTCGGCTGGCCGCTGCTGGCTGCCGTCGCCCACACGGGCGGCGCGGCCGCGCTCGTGCTCGTGCTCGCGGTGCTGCTCGCGCGCGCCGCGCTCGGCCGCCACCGCGCGGCCGCGGCGCCGCTCGCACGCGGGCGCGTCGGCCTCGCTTCGTAGAATCCGGCGCTCGATGGCGGCGACGATCGACACCCCGCGCCCGACCGGCGGCGACCGCACACCGGCGCGCCCGCTCGCGCCGCGCTGGCGGCAGTACTACCTGCTGACCAAGCCGCGCGTCGTCCAGCTGATCGTGTTCTGCGCGCTGATCGGCATGCTGCTGGCCACCCCGGGATTGCCGCCGCTGCCGGTCGTCGTCGCCGCCACGGCCGGCATCTGGCTCGTCGCCGCCGCCGCGGCCGCGTTCAACTGCCTGATCGAACAGCATATCGACGCCCGCATGGCGCGCACCGCGTGGCGGCCCACCGCCAAGGGCGAGCTGACGCGCGCGCAGACGCTCACCTTCTCGGCCGTGCTGTGCGCGGCCGGCAGCGCCGTGCTGTACCTGGCCGTCAATCCGCTGACGATGTGGCTGACGCTGGCGACCTTCGTCGGCTACGCGGTCGTCTACACCGTCGTGCTCAAGCCGCTGACGCCGCAGAACATCGTGATCGGCGGCGCCTCCGGCGCGATGCCTCCGCTGCTCGGCTGGACGGCGGTGCGCGGCGAGGTCGGTGCCGAGGCGCTGCTGCTGGTGCTGATCATCTTCCTGTGGACGCCGCCGCACTTCTGGGCGCTCGCGCTGTACCGCACCGAGGACTACCGCCGCGCCGGCCTGCCGATGCTGCCGGTCACGCACGGCGCCGAGTTCACGCGCCTGCAGGTGCTGCTGTACACGCTCGTGCTGTTCGCCGCCACGCTGCTGCCGTTCGTGCACGGCATGAGCGGCTGGATCTACCTCGCCGCCGCGGTCGTGCTCGGCGGCTGGTTCGTCGCGCTGGCGTGGCACCTGTGGCGCGACTACAGCGACGCGCTGGCGCGGCGCACGTTCCGTTTCTCGATCTGGCACCTGTCGCTGCTGTTCGCGGCGCTGCTGCTGGACCACTACCTGATGCCATGGCTCGCCTGACCCGTCGCCGCACCTGGCTCGCCGTCGCGGCCGCCCTCGCATTGACGGCCGGCTGCGACCGCGTGCCCGGCCTCGGCGGCAGCAAGCCGGCGTTCAAGGCGATCGACCTCACCGGCGCCGAGTACGGCCGCGAACTCGCGCTGACCGACGCCGACGGCCGGCGCCGCACGCTGGCGGACTTCCGCGGCAAGATCGTCGTGCTGTTCTTCGGCTTCACGCAGTGCCCGGACGTGTGCCCCACCGCGCTGGCCGAGATCGCCGAAGTCAGGCAGGCGCTGGGTGCCGACGGCGACCGTATCCAGGGTGTGTTCGTCACCGTCGACCCCGAGCGCGACACGCCCGAGGTGCTCAAGGCCTACGTCGCCGCGTTCGACCCGAGCTTCGTCGCCCTGCGCGGCGACGAGGAGGAGACCAAGCGCGCGGCGCGCGAGTTCAAGGTCTTCTATGCCAAGGTCCCGGGCAAGACGCCCGGCAGTTACACGATGGACCACACCGCCGGCGCCTACGTGATCGACGCCGACGGGCGGCTGCGCCTGTTCACGCGCCACGGCAGCGGCGCCCGGGCGCTCGCCGACGACCTGCGACTGCTGCTCGCGGAGAGGGGCTGATCTGCCGACGTGTTCGGTTTGCCAAGGGTGAAAGGCTGATCTCGGCCCGTTGCGGCCATTCGCGAAGGTCGGGTCTTCTAGACGACTTGCAGCGGTCGCGGCATCGCGCCAGGCGGCACCCGCTGCGGGCTCACCCTGTGGCGGTCGGCCCTGCGGGCCGACTGCGCTGCGCTGCTCGGCCCGGGGTCGCGCGGCAGAACTCGCTACGCTCCCTGCGGTCGCTGCGCTCGGAC
>CALIDR010000221.1 GCA_938022295.1 uncultured Burkholderiaceae bacterium | reverse complement strand
GTCGATGATCGCGGTGCCGAAGCGCGGCTCGGCGAAGATCATCACGCCGGCGGCGGACTGCATCAGGTGCGCGCAGGTGCGCGAGCCGACGATGAGGAAGAACGCGTCCTGGATCTTGCGGTGCAGCCAGATGATGCCCGTCAGGCCGCAGAACACCTCGCGCTGGCCGCGCTCGCGCAGCACCGGCGCGTCGACGCAGCCGTCGCCGGCGGGTTGCAGCGGGATCACGGCGTTCATGCGCCCAGCCTCGCGGTGCCGAGCGACCGCTCGGCCGCGCCGGCCTGCGCCCGCGCGTGCTCGAGCCGCGCCATGCGCAGCTTGAGCAGGAACTGCGCCGCGTTGACGACGTAGGCGGCGTACGCGGCGAGCGCGAGCAGCATCAGCTGCGTCGCGTTCAGCCCGCCGGTGGCCAGCGCGACGAGATAGGCCGTGTGCAGCGCGAGCACGAGCATGCTGAACACGTCCTCCCAGTAGAAGGCAGGGGCGAACAGGTAGCGCCCGAACACCGCCTTCTCCCACAGGCAGCCGGTGATCATGATCGTGTAGAGCACGAGCGTCTTGATCACGATCGACCACGTCGCCGCCGCGTAGCCCTCGCCGGTGGCGAGGAAGCGCAGCACGAGGCCCAGGCTGACGAGGAAGACGACGAACTGGACCGGCGCCAGGATGCCCTGCACCAGCGTCCACCCGCTCTCGTCGCGGCGGCGGCGCTCTTCCTCCGTGTACAGGGAGCGGCTCGCGGCCGGTCGCCCGCCTTGTTGCATCCGTCACCTCGTTGGGCCGATGGCCCTCGTCACGGAATCTAGACGCGCGGTCGCGGACTGTCAATCCGGCTAGACGTAAATCTGACTTGACAGTCCCGGGTTCATTTCCGATGATTTGCTCCAATCGCGGGCCGGGAAGGTTTTTCCGGCACGTCGAGGCGCCGGGCAGGATGGCCGGCGACAAGGGCAGAAGCGCACCTCCGGCAGGCGGCGGGCGGGTGCTGATTGACTGCGTGTCGAGTCGCCTGTAGAACCCGATCGGAGCGTTGGCGGTGAGTTCGGCGGGTGATTTCGCGGACCGGACCGTCCATCCAAGGCGCCTGAAGGATGGTTTGGGTTTGCACGCGCCGGCGTGGCCGGGGCGATTGGTGGCCATCCTGCAGTCCTACTTCGCGAGGAGGCAGCAGATGGACCGTTCGGTGCGCTCGACAGCATCGCACGACGAACGACGGGCCGACGGCAGCACGCCTCGCGCGCCGACGCCGGCCGCCGACGGCCAGATGACGCTGCTGCGCGACGCCGACCGCGCCGACGACCGACTGGCGCGCCTCGCGCGCGCGATCGAGGGCGAAGTCATCCCGCGCCTGATGCTCGCGCACCGCACGGCGCAGCACTGCGTCGAGGTGCCGCCGCCGGTGGGCGTGCCGCTGGCCGACGGCGACGTCGTCGCGTTCACCGACGTCGTGCTGGCGGCCGACGACGAAGACGCACTGGCGTTCGTCCAGGAAACCCTGGCCCGCGGCGTCGCCGTCGAGACCGTGTTCCTCGACCTGCTCGCGCCCACCGCGCGGCGGCTCGGCGAACTGTGGACGGCCGACAAGGTCCCGTTCACCGACGTCACGCTCGGCCTCGGGCGGCTGCAGCGCGTGCTGCGCGACGTCAGCGCCGGCTTCAACCCGCAGGGCGCGGTGGCCGACGTGGGCGAGCCGGCCGAAGGCGAGCGCCGGATCCTGCTGCTGCCGAGCCCCGGCGAGCAGCACACCTTCGGTCTCGTGATGGTCTCGGAGCTGTTCCGGCGCGCCGGCTGGGATGTCGCCGGCGGCCCGTGGGAAACCGGCGACGACGCGCCGGCGCTGGTCGGCAACGACTGGTACGACGCCATCGGTTTTTCGCTGGCGGCCGAAATGCACACCGAAGCGTTGGCCGATTGCATCGCGGCGGTGCGACAATCGAGCCGGAACGGTCACATCGGCGTGGTCGTCGGCGGGCCACTGCTGCGAGACCGGCCCGACCTGGCGACCCGCCTCGGGGCAGACCTCGTCACCGCCGACGGGCGCCAGGCGCCAGCCCTCGTCGCGGCCTTCCTGGCCCGCCAGCGATCGCAGACCTGACCGTTCCGGAGTCAACACCCCGCACAGGAACGACGATGCAGCCGCCGCGTGGACGGAAGTCCGGGTCATGACGCCGCTCGACGCTCCCACGCAGACGCTCGGCGACCTGGATGCCGACACGGCGGCGCAACTCGTCGGCGCGGCTGCGGACGTCGCCCTCGTGCTCGACGAGCAGGGCGTGATCCGCGACCTCGCGGTGGGCAGCGACGAACTGCCGGCCGATCAGTGCCGGCAGTGGGTCGGGCAGCCGTGGGTGCAAACGGTGGCGGTCGACAGCCGGCAGAAGGTCGAGGAACTGCTGCGTGGCGACGCGCAGGGCGGGGCGGCGCGCTGGCGGCACGTCAACCAGACGCTGCCCGGTGGCCCCGAGCTGCCGCTGATGTACAGCGCGGTGCGCATCGCGCCGCGCAAGGCGTCGGGGCGGGTGGTGGCGTTCGGTCGCGACCTGCGCGCGCACGTCGCGCTGCAGCAGCGGCTGCTGAAGGCGCAGCAGACGATGGAGCGCGACTACTGGCGGCTGCGCCACATGGAGACGCGCTACCGGATGCTGTTCCAGGTCGCCTCGGAGGCGGTGCTGATCCTCGACGCCGCTAGCCTGCGCCTCGAGGAAGCCAACCCGGAGGCGGCGCGGCTGTTCGGCGAGGCGCTGCGCCGGCCCGGCTGGACGGTGTCCGAGGCGTTCGACGCCGAGAGCGCGACGACGCTGCAGGCGATGCTGGCCGCCGTGCGCGCCACCGGCCGCGCCGACAGCCAGCGCGCGCGCCTGACCGACGGCCGCGAACTGCTGCTGTCGGTGTCGCTGTTCCGGCAGGAGAAGACGGCGCACTTCCTGGTGCGCGCCTCGCCGGTGACCACGACCCGGCCGCTGGACGACGCCACCGGCCGCGAGCGGCTGCTGCGCGTGCTCGAGGCGGCGCCCGATGCCTTCGTCGTCACCGACGCCGAGGGCCGCATCCTGACTGCCAACCGCGCGTTCCTCGACCTCGCGCAGCTCGGCGCGGAGGAGCAGGCCCGCGGCCAGCCGCTGGGCAACTGGCTCGGGCGCACCGGCGTCGAGATGAACGTGCTCGTCGGCAACCTGCGCAGCAGCGGCGCCGTGCGGCTGTTCGCCACCCAGTTGCGCGGCGCCTACGGCTCCACCGCCGAGGTCGAGGTCTCGGCGGTCTCGGTCGCCGCCGAGCCGCCGTACCTCGGCTTCACGATCCGCGACGTCGGCCGCCGCCTCGGCGAGTCGGCGAGCAGCGTGCGCGACCTGCCGCGCTCGGTCGGCCAGATGACGGAGCTCGTCGGCCGCGTGCCGCTGAAGGAGATCGTGCGCGACACGACCGACATGATCGAGCAGCTGTGCATCGAGGCCGCGCTGCAGCTGACCAACGACAACCGCGCCTCCGCGGCCGAGATGCTCGGGCTGTCGCGCCAGAGCCTGTACGTCAAGATGCGCCGCTACGACCTCGGCGACCTGCTCGCCGACAACGACGACCAGTGACGGTCCTCGGCGGTGCGTCAGCGCCGCTTGACATTTCCGAGACCGAAAGTGTCAATCTCGATTGACGCTTTCGCGCGCCGGGTGCCAGAATCGGCCGCATGGCCCTGCCCGAGCCCGCCGCGGTCGCGCAACTGCTCAAGCCGATCACCTGGTTCCCGCCGATGTGGGCGTTCGGGTGCGGCGTCATCGCCTCGGGCGTGGCGACCGAGGGCCGCTGGGGGCTGATCGTCACCGGCATCGTGCTCGCCGGGCCGCTCGTGTGCGGCACCAGCCAGGCCGTCAACGACTGGTTCGACCGCCACGTCGACGCGATCAACGAACCGAAGCGCCCGATCCCGTCGGGCCGCATCCCCGGGCGCTGGGGGCTGTACATCGCGATCGCGTGGACGCTGCTGTCGCTGCTCGTGGCCACGGTGCTCGGGCCCTGGGGGTTCGCCGCCGCCGCCGTCGGCCTCGTGCTGGCGTGGCTGTACAGCGCGCCGCCGGTGCGGCTGAAGAACAACGGCTGGTGGGGCAACGCCGCCTGCGCGGCGTCGTACGAGGGCCTGGCGTGGTTCACCGGCTCGGCGGTGATGGCCGGCGGCGCGCTGCCGAGCCAGCAG
>CALIDR010000220.1 GCA_938022295.1 uncultured Burkholderiaceae bacterium | reverse complement strand
GCCCGGGTGGCGTCGATACACTGCCGGGCTGCTCGTCGCGCATCGAACGATTGTAGGAACCATGGCCCCGCGACCCGTCGTCCTCGTCACCGGCGCCGCCCGCCGGCTCGGCCGCGAGATCGCGCTGCACCTCGGCGCGCGCGGGTTCGACGTCGCGGTGCACTATCGCCGCTCGGCCGCCGACGCCGAGGCGACGCTCGCCGACCTGCACGCGCGCGGCGCGGTCGCGGCCGGCTTCGCCGCCGACCTCGCCGACGAGGCGTCCTGCCGGGCGCTCGTGCCGGCCGTCGTCGCGCGCCTCGGGCGGCTCGACGCCGTGGTCCACAACGCGTCGCTGTTCGAGCCCGACCACGCCGCCGACTTCACCTACGCGGCGATGGAGCGCCACTGGCGCGCCAACACGGCGCCGGCGGTCGTGCTCGCGCAGGCGCTGCACGACCACCTGGCCGCGCGCGGCGCCGCCGAACCCGGCTGCGTCGTCAACCTGCTCGACCAGAAGCTGTGGAACCCGAACCCCGACTGCGTCTCGTACACGCTGTCCAAGGCGGCGCTGCAGTGCGCGACGACGCTGCTCGCGCAGGCGCTGGCGCCGCGGGTGCGCGTGTGCGGCGTGGCGCCCGGGCTCACGCTCGGCAGCGCGCAGATCGACGACGCCAAGCTCGAGCGGCTGCAGGCGCAGGCGCTGCTCGGCTACGGCGCGCGGCCGGCCGACATCGCGCAGGCGGTGCACTACCTGCTGACCGCGCGCGCGGTCACCGGCACGACGGTGCTCGTCGACGCCGGCCAGCACCTGCAGCCCCACGACCGCGACTTCGGCTACCTCGCATGACCGCCGCCCACCCCGCTGCCGCCGACGCCCGCCGCGAGGCGTTCGAGATCCGCAAGCTCGACAAGCGGCTGCACCGCCTCGTCGGCCAGGCGATCGCCGACTACCGGATGATCGAGGACGGCGACCGGGTGATGGTGTGCGTCTCCGGCGGCAAGGACAGCTACGCGCTGCTCGACATCCTGCTCGGCCTGCGCCGGCGCGCGCCGATCGCCTTCGACGTCGTCGCCGTCAACCTCGACCAGAAGCAGCCGGGCTTCCCCGCCGACGTGCTGCCGGCCTACCTGCGCTCGCTCGACGTCCCGTTCCACATCGAGACGCAGGACACCTACTCGATCGTCAAGCGCCTGATCCCCGAGGGCCAGACGATGTGCAGCCTGTGCTCGCGGCTGCGCCGGGGCATCCTGTACCGCGTCGCCGGCGAGCTCGGGGCCACCAAGATCGCGCTCGGCCACCACCGCGACGACATCCTGCAGACGGTGCTGATGAACATGTTCTTCGGCAGCCGGCTCAAGGGCATGCCGCCCAAGCTCGTCAGCGACGACGGGCGCCACGTCGTGATCCGCCCGCTGGCCTACGTCGCCGAGGTCGACCTCGAGCGCTGGGCGCGGCACCGGGCGTTCCCGATCATCCCTTGCACGCTGTGCGGCAGCCAGCCGAACCTGCAGCGCGCGCAGATCAGGCAGCTGCTGCGCGACTGGGACCGCCGCTTCCCGGGCCGGGTCGACAACATGTTCAGCGCGCTCGCCAACGTCGTGCCGTCGCACCTGATGGACAAGCGGCTCTATCCGTTCGAGACGCTGCAGCGCACCGGCGTGGCCGACCCCGGCGGCGACATCGCGTTCGACGACGACCCGTGCGTCGCCGAGCCGGCGCCGGCACCGATCAGGGTCGTGCCGGCGGACTGAGCGCGGCCCCCGCCGCGGTCGCCGTGCCGCGACTGCCGCGGGCGGCGAGCGCGCGCGCGTCGTCCTCCCAGCCGCGCAGGCGCCGCTGCGCGGCCTGGCGCTGGGCGGGCGTCGTGTCGTTGTGCAGCGCCGCCGCGACCTGGCAGTTGTAGGCGCGCAGCCGCGCCTGGTACTCGCGGTACGCAGGGCGCGGCGACCGCGCGAAGCGCTCGACGAGGCCCGCCACCGCCTGCTCGGCGCGCGCCGGCGTGCGTTCGGCCTCGGGCAGCGCCTGCAGCTCGCGCAGCGTCGCGAGCAGGTCCTGCTGGCGCAGCGCGCGCTCGGCGGCCGAGCGCTCGGGGTCGAACGGGGAGGCGGCCAGCGACTGGGCGAGGCGCTCGCGCTGCGCGCGGTCGAGCCGCCCGTAGACGTTCTCGAAGCGGCTCACGCTGCGCTCGAGCGCCTTGCGCTGGCGCACCGCCGGATCGGGCTGCAGGAAGTCGGCGCGGAACTCGGCGTCGGCCTTCGCCAGGCGCTGCTCGATGCGGTCGATCTGCGCCGGCGCGAGCGCGAGCGCGATCTCGGCCAGCCGCGGCTGCGCCTGCACGGCGGCGGCCTCCAGGCGCTGCGCCAGCGTGTCCAGCCAGGCGCACACGGCCTCGGGCGTCGTCGGCTGCAGCACGTCGCGCTGCGCCTGCGCGAGCAGGTCGGCGTAGTCGGGCAGCTGGGTGTCGCGGTGCCAGGCGAACCACTCGCGCAGCGCCGCGCGCACCTGCGGCGCCTGTTCGCCGCTGAAGTCGGCATAGCCGTCGAGCCACCAGTAGACGAGCTGGTCGCCCTGGTTGTAGCCCAGCCGTGTCGCACTGCACGCCGCGAGCGCGGCGAGGGCGGCGGCCGCCAGCAGCGCCCGGATAATCCGACCGCCCCGTCGGGACCGCGTCATGACCCACAACATCGTCGTCCTCGCCGCCGGTCGCGGCACGCGCATGAAGTCGCAGCGGCCCAAGGTGCTGCACCGGCTCGCCGGCCGACCGCTATTGCAGCACGTTCTCGATGCCGCAGCGGGGCTGGCGGCTTCGCGCACCGTGGTCGTCACCGGCCACGGCGCCGAGGCGGTCGAGGCCGCCTTCGCCGGCCCCGGACGCGTCTTCGTGCGCCAGGAGCCGCAGCTCGGCACCGGCCACGCGGTGCAGCAGGCGGTGCCGGCGCTGGACCACGGCGCGGCGACGACGCTGATCCTGGCCGGCGACGTGCCGCTCGTCACCGCCGCCACCGCCCGCACACTGGTCGACGCCTGCGGCGGGGAGCGCCTGGCGCTGCTGACGATGACGCCGGTGAACCCCCACGGCTACGGCCGCGTCGTGCGCGATGCGGGCGACCCGGCGCGCGTGCTCGCGATCGTCGAGGAGAAGGACGCGACGCCGGCCCAGCGCGCGATCGGCGAGGTCTACACCGGCATGATGGCCGCGCCCACCGCCGCGCTCGAGCGCTGGCTCGCGGCGCTGAAGAACGACAACGCGCAGCGCGAGTACTACCTGACCGACGTCGTCGCGATGGCGGTGGCCGACGGCGTGCCGGTCACCGGCCTCGTGCTGGCCGACGAGACCGAGGCGCTGGGCGTCAACAGCCCGCAGCAGCTCGCCGACCTCGAGCGCCGGCTGCAGCGGCGCACCGCCGACGCGCTGATGACCGCCGGCGTGCGCCTGGCCGACCCGGCGCGGCTGGACGTGCGCGGCACGCTCGCCTGCGGCACCGACGTCGAGATCGACGTCGACTGCGTGTTCGAGGGCCGCGTCGTGCTCGGCGACGGCGTCGTCGTCGGGCCGCACTGCGTGCTGCGCGACACGACGGTGGCCGCCGGCGCGCGCATCGAGGCGTTCTGCCACCTCGAGGGCGCGCGCGTCGGTGCCGGGGCGCGCGTCGGCCCCTACGCGCGGCTGCGCCCGGGCGCCGACCTCGGCGAGGACGTGCACGTCGGCAACTTCGTCGAGGTCAAGAACTCGACGCTCGCGCGCGGCGCCAAGGCCAACCACCTCGCCTACCTCGGCGACGCGACGCTCGGCGAGCGCGTCAACTACGGTGCCGGCAGCATCACGGCCAACTACGACGGCGTCCACAAGCACCGCACCGTGATCGGCGACGACGTGCTGATCGGCTCGAACTGCGTGCTCGTCGCACCGGTGACGATCGGCGCCGGGGCGACGATCGGCGGCGGCTCGACGATCACCGACGACGCACCGCCCGGCGAGCTGACGCTCGGGCGCGGGCGGCAGGTGACGATCGCCGGGTGGAAGCGGCCGGCGAAGAAGAAGAGCGAGGAGACCTCCGGCGGCGGGCGCTGAGCCGCACCTGCGCCGGCGCTCACGGCCCGGCGGCGCCCTGCCTTTCGATCACCTCGGCGGCCAGGCACAGGTCGTCCCACGCCTTGGCCTTGTCGGCCGGCTGGCGCAGCAGGTACGCCGGGTGGTAGGTGACGACGAGCGGCACGCCCTGGTAGCGGTGCACGCGGCCGCGCAGCCGGCCGATGGCGTCGTTCGTGCGCAGCAGCGCCTGCACCGCGAAGCGCCCCATCGCGACGACGATGCGCGGGCGCACGAGCTCGATCTGGCGCACCAGGTACGGCTCGCAGCGCGCCAGCTCCTCGGGCAGCGGGTTGCGGTTGCCCGGCGGGCGGCACTTCAGCGTGTTGGCGATGTAGACCTGCCGCTCGGGCGGGCCCGGTTCGCGCGTGAGGTCGAGCGCGGCGAGCATCGCGTCGAGCAGCCGCCCGGCCGGGCCGACGAACGGCTCGCCCTTGAGGTCCTCCTGCTCGCCCGGCGCCTCGCCGACGATCATCCAGTGCGCGTGTTCGTGGCCGACGCCGAACACGGTCTGGCGGCGGCTCTCGCACAGCGCGCAGGCGCGGCAGTTCGCGACCGCCTCGCGCAGCGCCGGCCAGTCGAGGGTGGCGATCGTCGCGCGGTCGACGGTGGGGCGCTCGAGTGTCGTCGCGGGCGCGGCCGGCTCGGCCGGCGGTGGGGCGGGCGGGGCCGCGACCGGTGCCGTTGGCCCGACCGCGGTCGGCGCGGGGTTCGGCTCCGGCACTGCGTCGGCGGCCTCGGCCGGCCGGATGTCACCGATCGGTGACCATACCTCGATCCCCATCTCGCGCAGCATCGCGCGCTGCCGCTCAGACCAGCGCACCGTCACCTCCGCCGTCGGGCCCGATCGCCAGCGTCATCAGCACCGCGTCCTCGCGCCGGCCGTGCGCGGCCGGGTAGTAGCCGCGCCGGCGGCCGACGGCGACGAAGCCGTAGCGCGTGTACAGCGCCTGTGCGCGCGCGTTGCTCTCGCGCACC
>CALIDR010000219.1 GCA_938022295.1 uncultured Burkholderiaceae bacterium | reverse complement strand
GCGACGAGATCGACGCGATGTCCACCAGCAAATCGGCGCCGCCCGCTCGGCGGCCCAGGGTCGTCGTGTTCATGTCTCGATTCCTTCATCGTCTTGCGCCAGCAGCGCCGGCGCTTCGGCCTTGCCGGCCGCTGCCGCGATCAGTTCCGCGTAGCGCCTGAGCACGCCGTCGCGATCCGTGAACTGGACCGTCAAGCCCACGGCGGCCGCCACGTCGCGCCGCACGCCGGCGATCAGCTCGGCCTCCTGGGTCGTCGGCTCACGGTGGGCCAGCCCTTCGTGAAGAGCACGTGCCCGGGCAGCCTCGCCTCGGCCGCCTCGCGCAGCCGTGCGCGCTCCTTGGCTTCCTGCAGCCGTGCGCGCAGGCTCGCGTCGAGCAGGTCCGGCGCCACGTCGCCGAGCCAGCGGCGGCTCTGGATGCTGAAGGTCGAGACCGCCTCGAGCTCGACCATCTCGCGGTAGATGGCGTGGTTGTCGGCGCAGTTGCTCGACGTGCGCAGGTCGTGCTCGGAGCCCAGCACGCAGAACGCGCACGACACCCGCGTGCTGCCGAAGACCCGGTACGCCTCGTGCAGCTGGTCGCCGCGCGAGCGGACGTAGTCGTTGACGTCGCCTCGCCGCCAGCCCAGGATCGGGTTCCATGTGTGTCCCGCGCCGCTGCGGCGCGTCGTGCGCTCGTCAGGCTTGCACGCCGGCATGCGCGCGCGCCTGGCGCTCTCCTCGCGCCGGATGCCCACCGCCGAGACGACCGCACCCTGCGGAAAGCGCCGGCAGATCTCGCGCGCGATGACCTGGCTTTTCAGTTCTGCCGTGCAGAAGCGCTGCGCCGCCGTGCTCCAGGGCAGGATCAGCTTCACCCACTCGAGCCCGGCGTAGCGGCGCACGTTGGACGCCCACCGCGACAGCCAGCGGTCCATCATGTCGCCGGCCTGCCGCCGCACGACGACGAGCTCGACGTCCAGGAGCCGCGCCAGCCGCTCGAACACCGGCAGGCTGTCGCGCCACTCCACGCGGCCGAGGTCGGCATGGATGAGCAACCGCGCGCCGCGGTGGCCGACGTCGTCCAGGTGCGCACACACCCGGAACGCCAGGGCCTGCGAGTCGCGCCCACCGCTCACGCCGACGAACACCGGCGCGGCGGCGTCGAGCGCCGTCTCGATCGGCAGCGGCACCTCGATCTCGAAGCGCCGCGCAGCCTCGGCCAGCCCGAACAGGTCCGCCTGCGCGGGTGTGTCGGCGATGTCGCCCGGTCGATGGATCCTGATGATGTCCACCAGGCCAGGCTACGGGGGGCGGACTGGTCTTCAACCCGGCGCTCGTCCGCGGGCGGATGCAGCGCGCTGCGCTGTGGGGTCGGAGTTTGGCGGCCCCTTGGCGACCCATCGCCCGCATCGACCGGCGCAACGGCGCCCTGCGCGCTGGTCGGTGCGTCCTCGAATTCCGGCGCCTCGACGGGGGGCCGATCTTCGATGCGCCGCCAGCGGCCAAGTGAGCATGCGCCGCGCGTGCTGCCACCGGCGCAGACCCCTTCCCAGGGCCCGGCGCCGGTGGCACACTTGACTCGCTCAATGCTGGCGTTCGCGCTGGCAAGCCTTCATCGGAAGCCGTCTTCGGCTCGAGGTGGAGTCCGGGGTGTTCTGCACCCTGGCGTTCGCAGTCGTGACCTGCACTCTAGGGTCCACTCTCGGGTGGCCACGCCGCGAAAGCGGTACATCCCGTCGTCCGCGAAAGCGGGCGATCAAGGCCGGGTGCCTTCGTGTGCCCGCCCTTCATCCGCCGGGACGCAAGTTCCGAAGTGTGCGGAAGACCCATCGCCTCGGCGGGGGTCTTCTGCCGATCCATGGGCGCGCTTGCCGCTGCCCTCAACCCTCGACGGGGAACGCCGTTCCCCGCGCGGGGCGTGCCTTCACGTCGGTCTATCGCAGGAGGCGACATGGAGTCCGGCATTACGCTGTTCCACGCGCTGGTCACTGCATCCGTCCCGCCCGACAAGGCGAAGGCGTTGGTGCTGGCGCTGAAGAAGGAAATGGGCCGCCGGCTCGAGTCCTCGCAGGACCAGCCCTGCCTGAACCAGGACCTGTCCTTGCTCAAGCAGGAGCTCCTCGTTGCTCAGCAGCGTTTCGAGGAGCGGCTGACGTTGCGCACGGCCGCGATGATGGCCACGGCCGTCGTCGTCATCGTGGCGCTGCTCAAGCTGCTCTGACCGGCTCCACCCGCCGGCCCCGTGCCGGCGTCGTCTCGGCAGTACCGAGAACCACGTCAGATGCCTTCGCCTCGGCGATGGCTCTGCCGTTCATCCCTGGGCACGAGCCGCGTCGCCCTCAACCCTCGACGGGGAACGCCGTTCCCCGAGCGGGGGCGTGCCTCCTCGTCGATTTCTACAAGGAGGCCACATGGAGTTCGGCGTTGCGCTGTACGATGCCCTGGTCGGTGCTTCCGTCCCGCCTGAAAAGGCGAAGGCGGTGGTCAAGGCCATGGAGAAAGAGATGTTCGACAAGCTCGCCACGAAGCAGGACCTGCAGTTGCTGAAGCAGGATCTGCTGCTGCTCGAGGCGCGCCTGACGGCTCGCCTCGGGGGCATGCTCGTCGCTGCCGTCACCGTCCTGGTGGCGCTGCAGAAGCTGATCTGATCCGCTCCACCCGTCGGCCCTGCGCCGACGTCAAATCGGAAGGGATCTCGGCCCCGCGCTGAGTGATCTTCCGCCACCCGGCACGCCGCGCAGGCGTCGCCGACATCCCGGACTGGGGAACGCCGCTTCCCCGTCCGGGGGACGTGTCGTTCCCCTTTTGCGTTTGCAAAGGAGAACGACATGAAGTCCCACATCGTGTGCCGCCTCTGTGGCGGCAGTGGCCTGCCGCAACGTGTGGTTGCGCAGGTCAGGAAGCCTCCGGCTGTCTGTGCCCCGATCGTCCGCCCGTCGGCCGACGTGGTCGTCACGCTGCCCCGAGCGCTGCCCCTGGCAGCGTGACGGCAGCCGTGGACAAGGAGGAATGGAGGAGCTTCGTGCGCTGGCTGGATCAGGCCGGCGCGCAGGAGCTTCGCATCCGCAAGGCCCGCCTGACGGCGCTTCGGCAAGACCTCGCCGACCGCGCCGTCAGGTCCGACGCGGGTCGGCTGATCCGCCTGATCGAGCAGGAGTTGCTGGCTCGCGAGGGCATCGACCGACGACGGCCAGGCAAGCGTTCGCGGGACGCTTGAGTCGGCGCCAGAGAGAGTCCGCCTGTGCAAGGTCCAGCGCGACCGCACACATGGCGGCTCTCTCGAGCTCCCGGCGCCCGCCTTCGACGACCTGCAACTGGCCCGAACGATCCGACCTCGGGGCCTTCATGCGCACGCCGGCCTGCCGGCCCGCTCGTCCTTGCTGCCCAGCGCGGCTCGCGCTGCCCGCGAGGCCACATCCACCTCACAGGCAGCCCCTGTTTCGAACGGACGCGCAACCCGTGTCCCGTCTGCACGCTGCGCGACGACGCGAAGGGTGTCGTTGACCGATGGCTCGAGGCGCCTTGCGAGGGACTGCTTGTCCGGACGGTCGAACACGATCGCCCACAGGTAGGCCCTTTCGAGCGCCTCGCGCCCGCCCTCGACGACCTGGAACTGGCCCGAACGATCCATCGTGACGGCTTCCCCGTGAACACCGGCACCGCCGGCCCGTTCATGCTACCCCACAGGGGGCGCATTGCCCCTCGGGGCCGCTGCGTCCCCGGTGGTCATCCCCCTGGAGAGCACCATGCACCTTCCCAGCATCACCCCCATCCTGCGGCAGCCCCGCGCCTCCAACGCCCCGAGCCGCCACAAGCTGGCCGAGGACCTGGCCTGGGCGCACCTGTACCGCGCCGCGCGCAGGCCTGCCGCGGCCGCCGAAGTGGTCCGGTACTTCGACGACAACCCCGAGTCCCGCGAGCGTCACGAAGCGCTGTATCTCATCGCGTGCGAGACGCTGCACGCCAAGGCGCTGGCCGACGAGCAGAGCCAGCGCACTGCCGCGACGCTGCGCATGATCTTCGTGGTCGTGCCGGTGCGCACATGGCGCCTCGTCAAGTCCGTCGTCCTGAGCGTGCCCGCCACGCCCGAGGGTGCGGACGAGGCGCCGACGGCGCGGCCCCGGCCTCGCGGTGTGCGTGCCAGGTCACGGGTCGGCGCGCTGCGAGGCAACCCCGAGGTCGCGCGCGAGGTCGACGCCGTCACGACATCACGCAGCAGCAATGCAGCGTGAGACGTGCCGGTCGATCAGACGCTCGAGGATCAGCCAGTCCTCGCTGTCGTCGCGGTAGTAGGCCTTGCAACGGGCCACGTACCGCTTCAGGTCGCCGAGCGTTCGAACGTTCTTCACCGGGAAGCCGGTGATGAGTTCGAACCGCTCGGCCTCCTTTCGTGTGAGCCGGATCGATTTGCCGCAGCGAAGCATTCGCAGTCTCCCGTGTGAACGGGTTTTCCTATCACGGAATCCTGCGTTGTCAAGGGCGACACCCGCGCGGCCGCGCGCAAGGCGATGCAACACCCGGCCTTCCCGGCCCGGCGCTCAGCGCCAGTGACGCGCCAGCGGCCTCACGCGCCAGCTCGCGCCGTCCAGGCTCGTCGCCTCGGCGAGCAGCGTTCCGCAGAACCGCTTCACGAACCGCCCCTGCGCGTCGAAGCGGAAGCCCATCAGCTGCAGCGCCCGCGTCGAGTACCGCCTGCGCACGATCGCGTAGTACGGCCGCTCCTTCGATCTTCTGCCCACGGCCGCTCCACTCCCCTTCACTGGCCTCACGACCCGGGCTGGCGCATCGCCTTGCGCTGCCCGATCCCGCTCGCGGCGAGCGGCAAGTCCGCGGCCCGATAGCAGTCGGGCATCAGCGCCGCATCCACGGGCTGGTGCCCCGGGCACAGCCCCTCTCGCGCGGCCAGCGTGGCGAGCACCTGCAGCAGTTCCTGCACCCCCAGCGACAGCGACCGCCCTTCCTCGTCGGCGATCCAGTGGCAGCCTTCGACCGCCGGCAGGATCGTGCCGCTGCTCCTGCGCCAGCGCAGGCACGAAGCACACTGGCCCGCGGCCTTCATCCCTCGACCCCCGCCCACTCGCCAGCGCCGACCCGTTCGGCGCGCAGCAGCATCTGGCGCCCCAGATCTCCCGTCCAGTCGAGGAACGCCTCGCGGCTTCGCGGCGCGACCCCCCTTCTCATGCCGAACAGCGGCTGACGCCGCAGACCCAGCCCTGCCGCCCGTGCCCAAAACGCGAAGGGCTTGTTCATGAACAGCAGGCGCGTCCTGCCGCGCCGCTGGTCACTCCGTGAGCCTAACGACCATGCGCACACGACGATGTTCGTCACGCACATCCCGACGCTCCACCACAGCTGCATGCGCACGCTGAGCGCGGTCAGCACGACGTTGGCGACGATCCAGGTCGCGAAGCCCGCGCGGCGCTTGAGTGCCAGCTCGTGATCAGCCCGGGCTGCCCGTATGCGGCGCGCAGCAGCCCCCTGGATACGGGCGCGCCACACCCCTAGTCGATCCACAGATCGTGCGTGATGCCCTCGGCCCGGTCGCACGCGAGCGCCGCGCACCCCGCCTGCATGTCCTTCGCGCACGCGGCGCCTTGTCATACCCACCGCCCGGGCAAGCTCTCGGATGGTGCGGCGGCGCATGCCCATCAGGCGCACGACGGTGCGCCCGGTCAGGTGGTCCGCGCTGGTCGACAGCGCCTCGGCGCCGGCGATGCCGGTGCAGCAGTACCTTGGCACGACTTCTTCGTCCCTATCTGGCCAGGCGCTCGACGCCCGCCTCCTGGCTTCAGTCCCCTCCGGGTTCCCTCGTGGGCGCGCCACATGGCGCCATCGCGGCGGCCACCCACCTGGCATCTTGTTCTCGACCGCCTCACCTTACAATTAGGTAAGTAAGTAGGAGAAGCCGCGTGTCCACCGCCACATTGACCACCAAAGGGCAGATCACGATCCCGGTCGACGTTCGCCGCGCGCTGAACGTCGAGGCGGGCGACCGGGTCGAGTTCGTCCAGATCGAGCCCGGGCGCTTCGAGGTGATCGCCGCCACGCGCTCGGTACGCGAGCTCAAGGGACGCTTCGGCAAGCCCAAGCGCGCAGTCTCCATCGAGGAGATGAACGCCGCCATCGCAGCCCAAGGGTCCCGGGCGCGATGATCGGGCTCGACACCAACGTCCTGGTGCGGTACATCATGCAGGACGATCCGAAGCAGTCAGCGAAGGCCACGAAGCTCATCGAGAGTCTGACCGGCGACCAGCCGGGCTTCGTGCCGCTGGTGGCCAGCGTCGAACTGGTGTGGGTGCTGTCGTCCAGCTACGGGCTGACCCGCGACCAGATTGCCGAGGCACTGGACCTGCTGCTGCGCAGCAAGGAGCTCGTCCTCGACCGGGCGGACCAGGTGCTGCAGGCGCAGCGACGATTCGCCCAGGGCGGCGCCGATTTCGCGGACTGTCTGATCGAGCGCATCGCGCACGCACAAGGTTGCGAGACGACGATGACGTTCGACACGGGAGCGGTCAAGGCCGCTGGCATGACGCTCGTCGCGTGACGGCAGCGCTCGGAGAAGCCAGCATCGCGCCGGGGGCGGCGTCCTCAAGCGATCGGCAGTGGCGTTCCCGGCTTCGTTCCCGGCGTCGTCCCCCACCTGGACAGATGAACATGCGCCGCGCACGGTACGCGTTGCATGGCCGTCTTGCCGTGGCCATACTCGGCGCACCTTTCGGCTTCGGCCGTCCTCTTCGCGAGGAGGTATCCGCCGCGCCAGCGGCGGCGTTCGCAGTCGTGACCTGCACTCGAGTGGTCGCCCTTGGGCGGCCATGCCGCGCAAGCGGTACATCCCGCAACCGGGCATCGGCCCGGCGGCTGGTGCCCTCGTTCCCAGGAGAGCACCATGCCAACTGCACAGGCCCTGCCTTGCCAGGCGGCCTCGATCCCAACGTCGATTCCTCCCGGTGTCGTTCGGATCATCCGGCTCGCGCGCGAAGGCACGCTTCGCCGCGGTGAGCTGGTGGCCACGCGCCGCCTCGGCGTCTGCGAGGTCGTCTACATCGAGTCCGTGCGCGACCTCACGGTGCGCGCGCTCGTCGACGACAGCGTCCATCGCCTGAGCGTCGACTTCGGCGCGCACGTGCGGCTGAACGACGCCTGATCCCGCCCGCGGCCCGCGCAGCGTCCATCCCACGAGGGGACACCGCCCCTCGGGGGCCGGTGTGCCCTCTTCTTCCCGGAGTCCACACCATGAACCTCACCCTGCTCGACCGTGCTCAGCTCGAGGCGATCCTGCTCGACCCGCCCGCCACGGCCCCGGCGCAGCTCGTCTGCTCCGACAGCGCCGTGCTGGACTACATCCCCGCGCCCGCCGCGCCCCGCGAGGCCCGCCTGCGGCACGTGCTCGCCGCCGCACACGAACTGCTCACGCGCATCGCCGCCGAGGCGGTCCGGGGCCGCTCGATCATCACCGCCCCGACGACCGCCAAGGACTTCCTGCGCGTGTACTTCGCCGGCGCGGAGCGCGAATCGTTCGTCGTGCTGTACCTCGACGCGCGCCACCGCGTCATCGAGGTCGAGGAACTGTTCGCCGGCACGCTGACGCAGACCTCGGTGTACCCGCGCGAGGTCGTCAAGCGCGCGCTGCACTTCAACGCGGCAGCGGTGTGCTTCAGCCACTGCCACCCGTCGAGCGCGGTCGAGCCGTCTCGCGCCGACGAGTTCCTGACGCAGTCGCTCAAGAGCGCGCTCGCGCTCGTCGACGTGCGCGTGATCGACCACATCGTCGTCGCGTCCAACGGCAGCGCCGTGGTCTCGATGGCCGAGAAGGGGCGCCTGTGACGGAGCTCACCGACGCCACCGGCGACCACTGGGTGCCGGCCTGCGGCGGCACCGAGCGGCCGTTTCGCACCCGCACCGGGCGCGTGCTGCTGTCCATGTGGAACACCACCAAAGGCGAGCACGCGTACTACGACTGCGAGCGCGACGTATTCCTCACGTCCGACGAGGCCAGGGTCGCCTTGGCGCTCGACTGACATCCCCGGGTGCGCCGTCCGGCGCACCCCGCGGCCACCCCGCACATCCCTTCAACCCTGGCGCGTCCTTCGCGGACGCGCCTTCCCCCGGAGCTCAATCATGAACTTCATCGAACTCGGCCCCGTGCCGGCCAACGAGAACTGCGCCCAGGTCGGCAGCCCCGACGACGCCGAGGCCTCGCGCTGCGAGTGCAAGGTCTTCTGCCGGATGCTGGAACGGCTGTTCCCGGTGCCCATGGGTCTCCCGGTGTCCTACGTGACCCGGACGCACGCCCACGACTTCGGCGACTACCGGGAGGTCTCGATCCAGTACGGCTCGGACAACGGCGCTGCCGCCGACTTCGCGCACCAGGTCGAGATCTCGGTGCCCGACGAGTGGGACGCCATCGCGCGCTACGAGCTCGTCTGGTACGAGCGCAGGAGCGCGTACCTGCGCGCGCAGCGCGACGGGTCCCCGGCTCCCGACGAGATCCCGTTGTCGTACCGCGGCGCCGAGCCGCCGAGCCTGCCGACCGGCACCCCGTTCGCGGAACTGCTGGCGGCCCATCCGCTGTGACCGCGTGCGCGGCCGGGCCTGACTCCGGTCGCTGACGCACATCCACCCCATCCGAAGGGCGCTCGCCAGCCGGCAGCGCCCTTCGTCTTCACCCCCACAGGAGAACAACTTGAATGCGAACCCCACCCCTGCGATCGACGAGATCGGCCGCGTCGTCATCCATGTGCCCGACGACGCGAGGTTCTATGCGAGGCCGAGCTTCATTCCGGTCGCCATCGATCGCATCGACGGTGCTCCGTGCCCCAGGCTGTTGCGCTGCGACGAGCACGGCATCGACTACGTGGCGTCGTACCAGATCTTCTCGGAACTGTGCCGCGACCGCGCCCAGGCCACCGGTCGCCTGTTCCTCGCCGATCCATTTGCAGTGCGCCGCGTGGCGTCGTGTCGCCGCCCCGCTAACCCTCCTGTACGTCGAGCCCGACGCGCGCGAAGTCTTCTTCGTCGCACCCCGCCAGCTCCATCCACATGCGCGCATCATCCTTGTCGACGAGCCGCAGGCCTGCGCCGCTGGTCATCCCCCCCGCCGTATGCAGGGGTGGCCCACATCGAGGCCGGACCGCCTTCGCCAGCCACGAAGAACTGCCCGCGGGGACTGCGATACAGCGCCGAGTCGTGCCACTGGAAATCCCCTGGGCCTGCATTGCACGGGAGATCGCAGACGCACTCGGCGGTGTCGGTGTCGTAGACCCGCCCATCGATGATCTTCCTCATTCCGAAACTCCATTCACTGGATGTGCACCGCGACGCACACGCCGCATGTCGATTCCTGCGATCAGTCTCCGGCTACGGCGCTCGACGTCAACCCTGCGCCTCGACCATCGACACCGCCATCGCATCGAGGTCGATCACCCGGTCGGCCATCGCCGTGAGCTCCGGCGTCTGCGAGACGAAGAACTCGCACTCGTAGCCCCCGAGCCGCAGCACCTCGCGCTTCATCGCCATGAACATGCGCTTGCGCTCGGGGTCGAGCGGTCCGTCGGCCTCGTCGCTGAAGAGCGTGCCGATGCGCCGGCCCGTGTTGCCCGACAGGTACAGCGCGATCGCGCGGGTCAGGCAGGCGTCGATCCACGTCCGCTCGCCGCCGCTGACCAGCTTCAGGCTCTTGGACTCGTCGCGCCAGCCGTCGTGCACGAAGATGTAGAAGTCCTCGCGCAGCTCGCCCTTGCCGTTGGCGGTCTGCGTGATCACCTGCAGCGTAAAACGCGGCCCGTAGCAGGCCAGCAGCAGCTCGTTGGCCAGCGCCGACAGCGTGGGCCCGGCGTCGTCGATGTCCAGCGCGATCACGCCGTCGTTGCCCAGGCACTTGGCCAGCAGCGACCAGGCCCCGAGTTCTTCCTCGACCCTCGCCGCGGCCTTGACCTCCGCCGCCGCCTGGGTCTCGATGGCGGCCAGGCGCTCGTGCAGCGCGTGGGCGCGCTCGGCGCGCTGGCGGGCAGCCGCCTCGGCGCGCTGCGCGCCCTCGACCGCGCGCGCCTGCTCGTCGACCTCGACCTTCGCCTTCGCGAGCCGGCCCGCGTCGAGCGGCGGCGGCAGCTTGCCCGCCTGCTCGGCGATGCGCGCGAGCGCCGCGTCGCGCGCCTGCGTCAGCCGCTGCCGCTCGTCGGCAATGCGCCGCTTCGCGCTCTCGATCTCGGCGAGCTCTGCGCGCTCGTCGGGGGTTTCGGCTTCGGGCTGCTCGGGCAGCTTCGCCAGTTCCTCGCGCAGCGCCGACAGGGACTCGACGGCCCGCGCCACTTCGCCGGCGCGCGCGCTCAGCAGTTCGATCTCGCGCAGCCGCGCCTCGGCCGCCCGGAGCAGCTGCTCGGCCCGGTGGCGCGCCTCGGCCGCGGCGGGCAGGGCCTGCACCCCGGCCTGCGTCTCGGCGACCTGGGCGACGGCGGCGCGCTTGCGCTCCGCCAGCGCCGCGAGCGTCGCATCCGCCGACGGCAGCAGCGCCTGCGCCTCGCGGGCGTCGCCGAGCAGCTGGCACCGGCCCTGCAGGTCCGTGCCGGCGCAGGGAACGCTCGCCACGAGGCCGAAGCGCCGCTGCAGGTCGGCCTGGCGCAGCGCCACCTGCCCCGCCTCGCGGTCGATCGACTCGACTTCGCGCCGGCATGCCGCGAGCACCGTCTTCGCCCGCTCGAGCTCGTCCACCCGCGCCTGCCGGCGACCCACGATCGCGCGGCAGCGCGCGACCACCCGACGCGCGAACGGCTGCCGCGTGATGGCCGCCTCGACCGCCTCGCGAAGCGCGGCGACTTGCCCGAGCCCGGCGATCTCGCGCTGCAGGTGCGCCCGCCGCTGCAAGTGGGCCTGGCGCCGCGCGCCGATGCGCTGGCGCAGCGCCGACTCGCGCTGCTGCAGGCGCGGCAGTTCCTGCTCGATCCGGCGGATCCCGGCGTCGTGCTCGTCGCGCACGCGCTTCGCGTCGTCGGCAAGCGCCCGGCGCCGCGCCTCGGTGTCCGCCGCGGCGGCGTGCTCGGCCGTCAGGTGGGCCAGGAGCTGCCGCGCGGTGTCCAGGCTCGTCATGGCCGCTGCCCGCCGGTCGGCCGCGGCCTGCACCGCATCGGTCGCGCCGTCGAGCTCGGCGAGGCTGCGCCTGACGCCGTCGGCTTCCTCGCGCGTGCGCACGGCACCCTGCCGCAGCACCGCCAGGCCCGCCTTGAGCTGCCGGACGACATCGGCGGCCAGCGCCCCCTGCTGGCGCACCTGTTCCAGGCCGAGCAGGTCCGCCAGCAGCGTCTTGATCTCGGCGTTCCTGAACGCCGACAGCGGACGGCGGCCCTGCGCCGAGAAGACCGATGTGAAGAAGGTGTCGGGCGGGCAGAGGATCGCGGCCACGGCCCGCTCGTAGGTCTCGACCTTGCCGTCCGAGACCGTGCCGTCCGGGAGAACGACGGGCACCCAGGCGCCGTCGCGCTCGACGAACAGGAACGCCTCGGTCTTCTTCCTGCCGTTCGTCCGCAGCACGATCTGGCTCTTGTAGCGCCGTCCGTCGTGGCGCCAGACGAGCTCCTTCAGGCTCTCGGGCAGGTAGACGTGGTCGTAGAACGAGAACGCCCCGAGACCGTCGGCGCCGGCGCGCGAGGGCATCACGAGGTACGGGTGGAG
This sequence comes from uncultured Burkholderiaceae bacterium, assembly GCA_938022295.1. Lineage (GTDB taxonomy): Bacteria > Pseudomonadota > Gammaproteobacteria > Burkholderiales > Burkholderiaceae_C > Calidifontimicrobium. The sequence continues at coordinate 11,776 of CALIDR010000219.1, read as the reverse complement.
GTTGTCCATCACCGTCGTCTTGCCGCGGCCGTTGCAGCCGGCGATCGCCACCAGGTGCGCGTCGCCGGCGAGCGCCTCGAGGTCGAGTGTGATCGTGTCGCGGCCCAGGCCGCTGCGGATGCCCTTGAAGCCGGTCAGCGTGAGCGACAGCGGCCGGTAGCCAGCGGTCTCCACGGCGCGCTCGCCGCACTTCTCAACCAGAGGCACGGTCTGCGACATCGTCTCACTCCTTCTTGCTGTCCTGCAGCAGTCTCCCGCGCCATGCCGAGCCTTCAACTTGGGCGGCAGCCTCCGAGACTCACGGGACGGCCAGCCGACGTTCGTCTGGTTCGAGCGAAGCCCGCTGCGACTCGAGCCCGGGCGCGACATGGGCGAGCGGGCATGGGGCGAGGCGCTGCTCGCGTCTGGAACGGGGTGCGACGCCTCGCGCCTCTCCCGTGTAGCACAAGTGTGCTACTCTTGTTGCTCGTTGTCTTTGATCGAGGCTGCCGTGTCGACCACGACCACCATCCGTCTCCCGCACGAACTGAAGGCGCGAATCGTCGCCGCGGCCGAGAAGGCCGGCACGACACCGCACGCGCTCATCCTCGAGGCGATCGCCGAGAAGGCCGAGGAAGCCGAGCGGCGCAGTGACTTCCAGGAGCTGGCGGACAGGCGCTTCGTCGCCCTCGCTGCCTCCGGCAAGTCCATCCCGTGGAGCGACATGCGCACCTACCTCGAGATGCGCGCAGCCGGCCAGCAGCCCCGCCGCCCCACGGCACGCAAGCTCGCCCGCTGACGGTGACTCGCGTCGAGATCGCGCCGGAGGTCGCCGACGACTTCGATCGGATCTTCGACCACCTCGCGCAGCACGCGGTCGAGGATGCGCCGCAGAGAATCGGGGCCATCGTCGAGGCCTTCGACGTCCTGCAATCGAACCCGCTGATCGGCCGGCCCGCCGCGAACGGCATGCGGGAGCTGGTCATCGGCCGCGGATCGAGAGGCTACGTCGCCCTGTACAGGTACGTGGACGAGCTGGACACGGTCTTCGTGCTGGCCGTGCGGGGGCAGAAGGAGGCAGGGTACAGGCACGGATAGGCGGAAGGCTCACCGCCCAGCGCGAAGCGGGCCCCACGACTCGCCGGCTTGCGCCCCGCTCTGGCACGCCCGCTGGGTGTGGCGATCGGGAACCTGAAATCCGCCGACGCCGTCGCCACCGCCTCAGCGCAACGTGGGGCAGCAAGCGCCCACCATCTCGAGTACCGTCGTGTCCTCTTCCGTTGCCGCAGGCTGCACTCGCACCTGCGGGATCTTCCCACCCACCACGTCTTCGTGCGCGTCCTCGCCTGCCGCCTCCCCGGCCAGGATTGCGCCGGCGATCTGGGACGGCTCGCGGTGCGCCAGCGCTTCGAGCCGCTCCAGCAGCGGCGCCTCGGCGCTGCCCGTGACGCGCGCCCACAGGCGCACCTTCTCGCGCAGCGACGCCGCGCGCGAGATGCCCGCCGCGCGGCTGCGCACCACCGGCACCACGCGCCCTTCGAGCTGCACGTCCGCCGCGGCGCCGAGGGCACGCTGGATCGCCTCGCGGTCCACGCTCGCGCGGTCTTCCTCGCCCACCTGCCAGCGCACGCGCACCCAGGCGCCGGCGATGTCGAGCTCCTGCGCCGCCTCGCGGATGCGCTCCAGGTCGGGCGGCCCGTCGAACACCAGATCCACCGTGCGCCGCGCCGGCGTCTCGATCAGCTGCAGCCGCGTGACCGCCGCGCCGACCTCCCACAGCACGAAGCCCTTGGCACCGAGCTCGCCGTGGTGGAAGCGCCCGATCGAGCCGGCGTAGGCGATCACTCGCCCGCCGTCGTCCCAGGTCTGGTGCTTGTGGATGTGGCCGAGCATGAAGGCCTGCGCGCCGGCGGCGAACAGGCCGCCGACCGTGAACTCGTGGTCGAAGCCGGCCATCGGCACGCCGTGCTCGGTCACGCAGCCGCTCACCGTGCCGTGCCCGACGCCGATCGCGGGCACGCCGGCCGCGCGCGCCGCGGCGTGGATCGGCGCGTAGCCGGCCAGCAGCGCCGCCAGTTCCTGTCCCACCGCCTCGGCGGCCTCGGTCGCGCCCACCGTGGCCGCGACGACAGCCTTGTTGACCGTCGGCACGCAGGTGAAGAGCGCCCGCGCACCGGGCGGGACGGCGTCGAACCGCCAGAGCGGCGAGGCCTGCCAGCGGCCCTCGGCCGTGAGCGCCACCTGTTCGATCCGGTCGGCCACGTGCACCGGATGCCGGCCGCCCAGCAGCCGGAAGATCGCCAGCGTGCCCGGCGGCTCGTGCGAGAACGTGCCCTGCAGCATCAGCACCGGGCAGTGATCGGCCAGGCGCCGCACCTCGCGCGCGAGGCGCTCGACCGCCGGGCTGTGCACGTCCAGCGCGTGGTCCGTCGCGTCGCCCGAGATCACCGCGACGTCGACGCCGCGCTCGATCGCCCGGTCGATCGCGAAGCCGAAGCACCGGCCCGCCTCGTCGAGGTTGCGGCCGCTGAAGTGCAGGTCGGAGAAGTGCGCTGCCGTGATCATCGTGGGTCCCTGTGCATGTGGCGGGAAGGACAGGATCGCCCCTGCCCGGCCGCCCTCAAGGCCTGGGCCTCTCAAATTTCCGGCTGGGCCCAAAAGAGTCGGTCCCACCCGCCGGGTTCGCTGCTGTCCTGCTCCATGGACCCGATGCCAGCGGCGGCGATCGGCGCTGCGTTCTTCGGCGCTGCCGCACACACCCGCCGCTGGCCTGCGGCCGCGCTGCTGCGAATCGCGGCGTGGGGCACGCGGACAGTCCCGGCGAGGTTCGCGCGAAAGCTGAGCCTCGCCTCGCGTCCGATCGACGCTCGTGCGGCGCGCGCTGCATGTGGCCCATCGCCGACACGTACGATTCGGCATCGCACGCCTTGCGCGCGCGCAGACCGCTCGGGGGGCCTCCTCGTCAGCCCGGCGGCGACACCTTCAGCGCAGCGATGGCCTGCTTCAACTCGGGCAGGTTGCGCTCGACGACGCTCCATACCACGTCCAGATCGAGCCCAAGGTAGCCGTGGACGACGACGTTCCGAAATCCCGCCAGCGCCCGCCACGGCACGGCAGGTGCGCGCCGACGAACCTCGTCGGACAGGCGCTGGCTCGACTCCGCCATGGTCTGGAGGTTTCGGACCACGGCGTCCTGGACGAGGGTCGACCCGAAAAAGGTGTCGCGGTCGCCATGGGTGTACGTCTCGATGCGCCGGATGCACTCGAGCATGTGAGCGAGCAATGCGGCATCACGGTCTGGTGCAGCGGTCACAGCTCGACGGCCTCGGACAGTACCCGATCGCGCAGCGCCGGATGAAGGGCCGCAGGTGTCACTATGTCCACGCGGCGACCCAGCAGGTCCTGCGCGTCCATCAGCAACTCTCCCAGCGCCAAGCCGCTGGTGCCGGGCGCCAGGGTCACGAGCAGGTCGACGTCGCTGTCGGCGGAAGCATCGCCGCGCGCCATCGACCCGAAGACGCGCAGGTCGATCACGCCATGCCGGCGCGCAACCTCGCGCAATGCTTCTCGATGCTGCTCGATCAACGGGTGCATCGGCGCAAGTCTAACGAGGCCTCAGCGCCAGTCGAGCCTGCCCGTGTGGCCGACTTCGACGGCTGGGAGATCTTCGCCGTCGCGACGCTGCGTGGCCGGTTCGCTGAGCTCCTGCCATCAAGCCCACACATCGAGCTCGGCGTCGACCTTCTGCGCGAAGCCCGCGCCGCGGTCCATGAACGGTGTGATGTCCTCGAGCGCCCGCTTGCGCCCGCCCGGGGCCTTCTTCCAGCCGCAGCCCCAGCGCTTGGTCGCATATCGGTCGTACGTCTGCGCATCCACGCCGAGCGCCGCGGCCGCCTCGAACAGCCACGCGACCTCCTTGTCCGCGACGTTCGCCGCGTCCGCGGCCGGCGCGGCCGGCTTGCCCTGCGCCGCCTTGGTGGGTGCTTGAGGTTCGGGGCGCTTCGCTTCGGCGGCCCGGGCAGGTGGCGCCACCGCGGCTGCGCCCTGCCCCGCCGGCTCGTCGGGCATCGCCTGGGCGCTCTGCGGCGGGGGCGGCGCCGCGGCCAGGTCGATCACGCCGTCCTCGTCGGCAAGGCTCCCGCCGGCGAGGCCGGCAACGTCGCCCGACCCCTGCAGGATCGTCACCGCCTGCGCCGCACGCGCGTCGAGCGCGTCGTCGCCCTCCTCGTGGCGCAGCAGCGCCGTCGGGTCCACCGGCGCCTCGAGCTCGATCAGCCACTGCGCGACCCGCGTGGGTCTGCCCTCGTCGTCGATGCGCGAGACCTCCACCAGCCGCTTGCTGAGGTAGAAAGGCGTGCGCTGGCCGTCGAGGAACCCGGAGATTCGCCCGCCGCGCATGAAGGCGATGGTCTGGAACTTCTCGATCGCCGCCTGCATCGCGTAGAAGCTGTTGGTCGGCAGCTCGAAGGCGCTGATCGAGCGGATGCCCGGGATGAAGAAGATGAACCGGCCCGACAGGTTGCACTTGCGGCCCTGGTACTCGGGGCAGCGCTCGGGGTCGCACAGGCCGTTGTTCTCGGCGCGCAGCGTCGTCTTGCGTCCGCCGAAGACGCGGATCGGGCGACGGCCGTCGCCCGCGCCAGGCAGCGCCTCGTAGGTCTTGCAGTAGCGCGTCTGCCCGTCCTCCGAGTATTCGGACCAGTAGCGCCGCTCGTTGGCGGTCCACGTGACGAGCTCGTGCGGCATCACGGTGGGCCACGCGTCGGCGGGGAAGACGACCGGGAAGCGGTACAGCCGCCGCACGCCGTCGCCGCGGTCCTCGGCGTACAGGTCCATGATCTGGCGCGCGAGCTCCGGGTTGGGGAAGTCCTCGCCGCGCACGGTGAAGTACGGGACGTTCTTCGGCGTCAGCGGGTTCTTCAGCTCCGGCTGCGCCTCCGTGATCTCGCGCTCGATCGCCTCGAACCCCTTGCCGGCGGCCACCCCAGCGTCGTAGATCTCGCGCGCGCGGGCGGACTCGGCCGCGCGCCGGGTCAGCACCTTGATGCCGGCGCGGATGCGCCCGCCAACGGGGATGCGCGGTGCGCTGCGCCCGAGCAGCGTCGGGATCGCGAGCGCGCCGCCCGCCGTCGGGACCAGGGCGCCGCCCTGCCCGTTCACCTTGCCCTGTGCCATCGCCACCATGAATCACTCCTTCGCGTCAGTGGATGTGAAGTTCATGCTCCCACCGCGGCAGGCGTCTTCAAGTCCTCGGTCGCGGCTCCTGCCCCGCCTCCCGCCGCGCGCCCGGCGGCCGGCGCGCGCTCGACCACGACTTCGAAGTCCGGCAAGCCGCGCATCAGCAGCGCGCCCCAGCGCCGCGTCACGATCCGCCGGTCGAGGATCGTCACCCGGCCGCGGTCGTGCACCGTGCGCAGCAGCCGCCCGAGCCCCTGCTTGAGCCGCACCGCCGCCTCGGGCACCGTGATCTCGATGAAGGGCGAGCCGCCGCGCGAGGCGACCCACTCGCGCCGCGCTTCTTCCAGCGGCGAGTCGGGCACCGAGAACGGCAGCCGCGCGATCACGACGTGCGTGCATTGCTCGCCCGGCAGGTCCACGCCTTCGGCCAGGCTGCCGAGCCCGAACAGCACCGAGCGCTGCCCGCGGTCGACCGCGGCGCGGTGGCGCGCGAGCATCTCGCCCTTGGGCATCGACCCCTGCACCAGCGTGACGGCCTTCAAGGCCTCGGGCAGCCGCACGTGGACCTCGCGCATCTGGCGCGCCGACGTGAATAGCACGAGCGTCCCCAGGGTGTCGATCAGCCCAGGCAGCCGCTCGACCAGCTCTTGCGTGTGCGCTGCGGCATCCGTCGGCTCCGTGCGCATCGCGGGCACCACCAGCCGCGCGCTGCGCCGGTAGTCGAACGGCGAATCCACACGCAGGAACGCCGGGGCCTCGAACGTGTTCAGGCCGGACTGGCGCAGGAACAGGTCGAAGGTGCCGCACGAGGTCAGCGTGGCCGACATCACGACCGCACCGCTCGCCCGGTTCCACAGCAGCCGGCGCAGCTTGTCGCTGGCGCTCACCGGCGCCGCGCACACCGTGTAGTCCTCCGCCCGCGCGCCGTCGTCGTGGCGCTCGATCCAGCGCGCCACCGGCGGCGCGTCGTCGGCGTCCTCGGCAAGCATCAGCCGCCAGGTGTCCACCAGGTTGTCCAGGCGGACGACGTAGAACCCGAGCACCGAGAGGATCTGGGCCGCGAGCGGCCCGGCGCCCGCGGCGCGCTCGAGCACGTGCTGGCGCAATGCGGCGAACGTCTTCTGCAGCTCCTCGCCCGCGGTCAGGATCTGCTCGCCCGCGGCGCGGCACCACGCCGGCAGCGGCCCGGCCCGGAAGCGGCGCGCGCGCTTGTCGTCGAAGCCGCGGGTGGCGTCGATGCGCTGGTGCAGTTCGCGCAGCGCGGCCTCGATGCGCCGGGCGCTCGCGGCACTGTCGCGCATCAGCGCGGCGTCGAGCCGCAGCGCGAGCACGGTGTCACGCGAGGCATTGGTCGCCCCCTCGAGCCATTCGACGGCGCCCAGCAGCGTGTGCCGCGCCGAGAAGTGCTCCACCGCCTTGGCCGGCAGGCCGTGCGCCTCGTCGAAGACGTAGATCGTGTCCTGGGCGGCCGGCAGCACGCTCGCGCCGTCCATCGCCAGCGCCGCGAGCACGAAGTCGTGGTTCGCGATGACGAGGTCGGCGTCCTTGACCCGCTGGCGCGCGGCCTGGAACGGGCAGCGGCCGAACTCGCTGCACTTGCTGCCGGCGCAGCCCTGGCGATCCGTCGCCAGGCGATCCCACAGTTCGTCGGCCACGGGTGTGGGCAGGTCGTCGCGCTCGCCACTCCAGCGCCCGCTGTCGAACGCCTCGGCGAGCTCGCGCAGCACGCGCACGTGCTGCGGGGCCGCGTCGCCGGGGGACGCACCGGCGTCCAGGTCCAATCCCTCTTGGCCGGCGCGCGCGGCCTCGAGCTGGAGCTTGACCGTGCACGCGTAGCGGCGCCGGCCCTTGGCGACGGCGAAGGTGAACGGCACCGGCAGCAGCCGCTGCAGCGTGGGCACGTCCTTGTCGGCGTACTGGTGCTGCAGCGCCACCGTCGAGCTGCTGACGACGAGGCGCTTGCCGCGCGACCGCGCCATCACCAGCGCCGGCACGAGCGCGCCGAACGACTTGCCGGTGCCGGTGCCAGCCTCGACGACGGCGATGTGGTCGCCGTTGCCGGCCGCCTCCTCGACGTCGCGGCAGCGACCGAGCGTGTTCGCCACCGCCGCGATCATTTGCATCTGCGGCCTGCGCGACCGGAAGCCGGCGACGCCGTCGCGCAGCGCGTCGACACCCTGCCGGATCTGCTGCTTCTCGTCGTCGCGCACCATGGGCCCAGGCTACGGGCCGGGGGGCAGCGATCAAGGGCGGGTGTCGGACCTCAGCGGGTGGAGACCAAGGGTGTGCCGCTCATCATCCGGGGGGTTGAGCGTGCTGCACGGCCTTCTTGCCGGTGACCGCGCGTTGAAGGTGCGGTTAGCCGACCGTCTGCGCGCGCATCCGGTCCATTGGGTGCGTTCGACGCGATAGAGCGAAGGTCGGCGATGCGATCCTCAGCCGACCTTGAGAACGGCTTTCTCGCCGGCCGGATTCGGCCAACTGCCGACGGTCACGGCCACCGGTCGAGTGTGCCCTTCAGACTGTCAGCTAACAGCCGAATTTCGATGGCCAATGTCGGCGTCTGCCGATACCCGCCGCTCGATGACTTGGGGGACGGCTGGCCGCTTTGGCAGGAACCGGCCGTTCATCCGCAGCGTTGGGGTGACCGCCCTGGCCGCCGGCACGATCGCCGCCCAACGACCGGTCCCCTGGTGGGCGAACTGGCGCTGCCGACCCACACCGGTACTACAGGCCGCGCGATTCGGCGTCCTATACCGGACACTTGACGGCGCGACCCAGCAGGCGGGAGTGCGTCACCCGACGCGATTTCACATGACCGCCGATCCGTGGTGCGCGGACGTGCTGTTCGACACGCTGTGGGTGCTCACCGACGAGCCAGTCGTATGAACTCCCAGCGCCCGCCCGTTCAGCCCGGTTGGCGCAGGCGCTCGACAAGCTGACGCACCTGGGGGTCGTCGGGGCTCAGCATCCTCAGCGTCTCGGCCCACCGCCGGGCCAGCGCGCGCTCGCCGCCCTGGGCGTAGAACACCGCCAACGCGTAAGCCGTGGCTGTGTCCTGCGGGGCCAGTTGCTGCGCGCGCAGTAGGGTCTGCTCGGCCGGCTGGCGCCGACCCAACTGCTGCAGGGCCAGCCCGAGGTTGTAGTGCACCTTGGCGCGCTCGGGCAAAAGCTGCGCCGCCCGGGCCAGCGCCTGGGCGGCTTCGGGCAGGCGTTGCCCCTCGGCCAGCAGCAGGCCCAGCAAATACTGCAGCTCGCCAATGGCGGGCTGGCGCTTGAGGCCTTCGGTGAGCACTCGCTCGGCATCGGCATTGCGGCCGGTCTGGTTGTAGAGCTGCGAGAGGTTGGCGCGCGCCGGCGTGAAGTCGGGGTCGATCTTCAGCGCGGCCATGTAATGCGCCTCGGCTAGGTCGAGCCGGCCGGTGTTCTGGTGCACCACGGCCAGGTTGAGCCGCGCGCCGGGCATGTCGAGCGAAACGCTCTGGGCGGCGATGTACTCGGCCAGCGCGGCGTCGAAGGCCGGGCGCAGCGCCGCGTCGATCTGCGCCGCCGGCAACGACGACAGGCCGCGTGCCGCAGCGATGCGCACGCCGCGCACCGGATCGCGCAGCAGCGGGCCCAGCGCGTACAGGCGCTGTGCGGCCGGGGCGGCGTCGAGGCTGTCGGCGGCGGCGGCGCGCACCTCGGCGTCGGCGTCGCGGGTGGCGCTGATGCGCTCGGTCATGCCTGTGCTGGCATCGGCACGCAGCGAGGCCAGCGCGGTGGCTCGCACGATGGCGGGCATCTGCAGGTCGGCCGCCAGCCGGGCCAGCGCCTCGCTGGCGCCGGGCTGGCCGGCGCGCGCTGCGGCGAAGACCTCGCCGTAGTGCGGCTCCTGGCGCCGCTTCGGGCCGTACCAGGTGGCCACCTGATCGGCGGCCCACTGCGCGCTCTGGTCGGCATGGCATCCGTTGCAGGCGTTCGGCGTGCCCAGCTTGACCGACAGGTCCGGCCGCGGCACGCGCAGGCTGTGGTCGGGCCGCGGCTGGATCTGCATGTAGGTCTTGGCAGGCATGTGGCAGGCCACGCATTGCGCACCGGCCGAACCGGCACGGTGGAAGTGGTGCGCCTGCGTGTCGAAGGCGCCGGCGGCCGCGGCGTAGGCCGGCTGCTCCGGGTTCGGCTGGCCACCATGGCACTGCAGGCACACCGCGTTGCCCGCCAGCTTGAGCTTGCCGGTGTGCGCGTTGTGGCAGGCCATGCAGCCGACGCCCTTCTGGTACATCTTGCTCTGGCGGTAAGACCCATCGACGAAAACCTCGTCGAGCTGCTGGCCGTCAGCGTGGTACAGGCCGGGCATCAGGAGCGACGGTAGGTGGTGGTCGAGACGCGGCTGGCCCGGCGGCGAGTGGCCGGTGAGTTCAGCGCGGCGTGAGTGGCAGGCAGCGCAGGCTTCCACCTGCTGCGGGCCGCTGGCCGTCTTCAGCCGGATGCTCAGTCCGAAGGGTTCGCCGACGGCCTCCTGTGCGGGCTGGCCGTCCTTCTTCAACTGTGCCCACTTCACGTGGCGCTCGCCCGGCCCGTGGCACGACTGGCACGAGACATTGGGCTCCTTCCAGGTCGACGCAAAGGTGTCGGTGGCGGCATCGAAGCGCTTCTCGAAGCCGGTGGTGTGGCATGAGATGCACATGGTGTTGGCGGTCTAATAGCGGCCGGTCCAGTGCAGCACGTCGCCGGGCGGCGCCTTCTCTTCGGGCAACAGGTGAAACCAGCGCAGGCGCTCACTGTCCCACGCGATCTGCAGCGGCTGCAGCCAGCCGCCGGGCAACTCGATGAGGTATTGCTGCAGCGGTGCCACGCCGAAGGTGTAGGCCACCTCGAAGTCGACCAGCCGGCCGTCGGCGCCGTCGGTGCGCACCAGGTACTTGCCGTCGCGCTGGAAGAAGCGCGAGGTGATGCCTTGGTGCTTGAATTCGGTGCCGTCGAAGCGGCCGAGCACGGTCAAAGCGTTGGCTGGCGCCATCGCCTTGGCATGGTGCGAGCCCTGCCACTGGCCAGTTTGCTCGGCGTGGCAGGCCAGGCATTGCTGGTTGTCGACGAAGGCGGCAGGCGCCATCGCCGCGGCTGGCAGGGCCGAGCTTGCAGCATCCAGCGCCCTGTGCGCGCGGCCTGCAGCGAGCCACCACCCTCCCGCGCCGATGCCCAGCACCAGCAGCAGGGCCGCTGCCAGCCAGCGCCCGCGGGGGCGGGCCAGCGCGAGAGGCTCTCCCCCACCTACTGCTGCGGGGGCTGGCTGTGCTGCAGCGCGCGCGATGCCGGCTGTAATCGCTGGCCGAGGAGAGGCAGGCTTGTTCTTGCGCAAGGTGGGACTGCAGATCGCTCGTTGGACGCTCAGGAGTTCTACAGAGATGTTGTTACGACATCCTCGCCGTCATCACCCCGCGACTGTCCTCGGGGCCCTTCATCGTTACCTTGCGTCCAGGCCTGTCGACGCAACGGGAATGATCAGAACCCAAGCACCTTGTAGCCCACTTCCAGACCCCAAGAACCCGGCCTGTCACTGCCGACAAAGACCGACGGCTTGATGAAGAGGATGGCGTTGCCGCCGAACGCCTTTCCGATCACACGGCCCGCCGTGACCTGCAAACTGAAGAAGCGCTTGTTGTTTTCCCAATCGAAGTTGAGCGCCGGGTCGAAGGTCATCAGGTTGCGGGGATCGGCGAACTTGGGCACGTAGTAGAAATCTAAGGTCGTGACATTGATGTCGGGACGATTTTCGTCGCCCGAGAAGCTGTTGTTCTGCACGAAGGCCGGCGAGAAGATCGATCCGTCCGTCAGGAACCGCGCATAGATCACCGTGCCCTTGAAGGCGTTCTTCCCCGAACCCAGCTCGGGCCGCTGCGCGGTGTTGAAGAACAGTTCGCCCTGGACCACGAAGCCATGCTCCTTGGTCAGACCGAAGACATGGGCGAGCTGCACCGAGACATCGCCAACCCCGTACTGTTCATTGCCGAAGACATCGACGGACGTGGCCAGCGCACGAAACCGAAGGCTGTAGTCGCGCTTCTCGCCGAGCGGTTGCGTGTAGCTCAATCGCAGCGTGCTGCTGCTGAAACCATCTCTCAGATCCAGATACTCGTAGTTGGTTTCAGCCACCTTCGAGAACTTGGTCGGGTCGGTGCCGTTGTCCACAGCCTGGGCGGCCTCCTGGCCCTTCGGCGCGATCTGCTGCGCTTGCGAGGGGAATTGCGGCAGGCAGCCGACCACCAGGGCAAGAAGACTTTGGCACCCTCTCGTCGTCAATCTCCGAGACCGTGCCGACGATCGCGAACTCGGGCTCCACCGCCCGCTTGCGAAGTCCACGCGGCGCTTCCCGGCGTGCCTACTGCTTGGACTTGCCGATGAACTCTTGCACGATGTTGGACATGTCGAAGGTCTTGCCACCCTGCACGGGCGGGAATTCGGCGAGTGTTTTCAGATGCGCGTTCATGAGCTCGCCCATGGGTTGCAGCATCCAGGACGTCTTTTGCAGCAGATGCCCGTACGAGTCCTTGTTGTCGTAGCTCTCGAACGGGTCCATCCGGATGTTGAACACCAGCGGCGCCGTGCGCGGCTCCACTTTGGCGTAGTAATCTTCCTT
>CALIDR010000218.1 GCA_938022295.1 uncultured Burkholderiaceae bacterium | reverse complement strand
GCTCGAGCGCGCCGACGCGGCCGCCGCCGCGGCGGCGATGGCGGTGGCCGTCGGACAGGTCTTCGACGCCCTCGTGCCCTGGCTCGAGCAGGCGCTCGCGCCGCACGGCGCCGCGCCGGCGGCCTGACGCGGCGCCGTCAGGCCGCGGCGCTGAACTGCTCCCAGGCCTGCAGCGCCTCGGCCGCGTACATCAGCGCCGGGCCGCCGCCCATGTAGACGGCCACCGCGAGCGTCTCCTCGAACTCCTGGCGCGTCGCGCCGAGCTTCAGCAAGGCCCGGGTGTGGAAGCCGATGCACGCCGAGCAGCGCTGGCTGACGCTGATGCCCAGCGCCACCAGTTCCTTGTGCTTGGCGCCGACGGCGCCGTCGGCCATCGCACCGGCGGCCATGGCGGCAAAGCCCTGCATCGTCGCCGCCTGCGACTTGCGGAACGGCGTCAGCGCGTGCGTGACCTGGTGCGTGAGGTCGGGATACGAGGCGGTCGTCATCGGCGCGATCGGGGAGGCTGCGATTCCCGCAACGGTACGTGCACCCGCCTCCACCGGCATTGACGCCGGTCAAGACGCGCCTCAGCCCGCGGCGAGCAGGCGCTCGACCAGCACGTGCAGCGCCGCGAAGTCGGGCTCGCCGACGTAGCGCTTGACGATCTCGCCGCGCTTGTTGATCAGGAACGTCGTCGGCGTCAGCCGCACGTCGCCGAAGCCGCGCGCGATCTCGCCGGTGTTGTCGATCGCCACCGCGAACGGCAGCTGCCGCGTCTCGGCGAAGCGGGAGACGAACGCCGGCGGGTCGTAGCTCATCGCCACCGCGATCGTCGCGAACCCGCGGTCGCGGAATTTCTCGTGCGTGGCGGCGATCTGCGGCATCTCCTTGACGCAGGTGACGCAACTCGTGGCCCAGAAGTTGACGAGCACGACCTTGCCGCGCAGGTCCTCCGTCGTCACGCGGCTACCGTCCAGCAGCGTGTACGCCACCGCCGGCGCCGGCTCGAGCCGCGCCAGCACCGACCACGCGAGCCAGCCGGCGGCAGCGACAATCAGCGCGACGACGCCGGCAACCAGGGGGCGTGAAGGGGCGGACATGGGGCGGACGACGGGGCACTGGGCGGGGCGGCGGCAGTGTACGGCGGCCCTGGCGGCGCTGCCGCTGCTCGGTCTTGGCGGTGCCGCCCGCGCGCTCGTCGAGTCCGACGCGGCGGCCGGCGTGCGCGCCCTGCTCGAGCGTGCCGGCGACGCGGCGGTGGCGCTGCTCGGGCGCACCGACGGCTTCAACGCCAATCCGCGCGTGCGCATCGGGTTGCCGCCGTCGCTCGACGCCGCCGCCAAGCTGATGCGCGCCACCGGCCAGGGGCGGGCGGTCGACGACCTGCTGCTCGCGATCAACCGCGCCGCCGAGCGCGCGGTGGCGCAGGCGCGCGACGTGCTCGTGCAGGCGGTGCGCGAGATGTCGGTCGAGGACGCGGTGCAGATCGTGCGCGGCGGCGACACCGCGGTCACCGAGTTCTTCGCCCGCAAGACGCGCGCGCCGCTGACGGAGCGCTTCCGCCCGATCGTCGCCGAGGCGACGCGGCGCCAGGCGCTGGCCGAGAAGTACAACGCCGTGGCCGGCCGCGCCGCCGGCGTGGGCCTGCTGCGGCCGGCCGATGCCGACCTCGACGGCTACGTCACCGGCAAGGCGCTCGACGGCCTGTACCTGACGATCGGCGAGGAAGAAAAGCGCATCCGGCGCGACCCGGTGGGCACCGGCAGCGCGCTGCTGCGGCGGGTGTTCGGGGGCTGAGCGGCAGGCTCTCAGCCGTCGCGCGTGAGCTCGAACATCAGCGCCGCCGGCAGACCGTCGACGAGCGAGTCGCGGCCCACGCGGGCGAGCTGCGTGCCGTCGTCGACCGCGGGGCGGTAGCCCTCGGCGTCGTCGGCGACCTCGATCACCGGCAGCCCCGGCGCCTCGGCGGCGAGCTGGCGCTGCAGCGACAGCAGCCGGTCGCCGCCGAGCATCGCGTCGGCGACGATCGCGTGCGGCAGCCCCTCGCGGCAGAACGCGCGCGCCTCGTCGACCGAGGCGACGATGTCGATCATCAGCCCCATGTGGCGGATCGCGTCGCGCGCTTCGGCGCGCAGCGCGCGCCGTGCCGAGACGATCAGCACGTGGTGGCCGGCCAGCGGCTTGGAGTTCGCCGTCGCGGCGAAGCCGGCGTCGTCCGCGTTGGCGGCCTGCATCGCGCGCGGGAACTCCACGCTCAGCCGGCAGGCCTGGGCGCCGTCGCTGCGGTCGAGCGCCAGGCCCATCGCGCCGGACAGGTGCCGTGCGAGCTGCCACTGCAGCGTCTGGCCGTCGCGCAGCCGCGACGCGGCGGTGTACGAGCCCGACGCGATGTCGTCGCGCAGCCGGAAGCGCAGGTACAGCCGCGCCCGGCGCGGCTTGGCGTCGCGATCGACGCTGACGTGCACCGCCGAGGCGCCGTGGTCGAGCGCCCAGTCCAGCAGCGTGTGCAGCAGGCTGTGCAGCAGCGACGGGTCGGCGATGACGGTCACGGGTCGCAGCGTCTCGAGCAGCGGCATGCCTCGCGCCTGCGCATCGGCCTGCCGCTCGGCGATGACGTCGCGCAGCAGCGCGTCGAGCGTCACCGGCTCGGGGAACTGGCGCACCTCGCCGGCGGCCATGCGGGCGAGCTGCTGCACCGTCATCGCGGCGCGCCGGGCCTGCTCGAGCTCGCGCTGCAGCGCCTCGACCGCGGCGCGGTCGAGCTGCGGCGCCGCGGCGATGGCGTGCACGCGATCGATCGCCTTGGACAGCGGCAGCGCGACCTCGGCGCCGGCCTGCGCCAGCCACTGCGCCCACGACGCGCCACGCCCGGCGCCGCCGTCGTGGTCGTCGGCGGAAGGGGCCGGCAGCGACAGGTCCGACAGCTCCAGCCGCATCGGTTCTCCTCTCGTTCTCGTCGGCGGGGCCCGGCGCTTCGGCTACCGGAAACCCCCGAACGTGCACGGTAGCGGCGCGCGCGGACC
>CALIDR010000217.1 GCA_938022295.1 uncultured Burkholderiaceae bacterium | reverse complement strand
CCGCCGCTGCTATACTGCGAGGCTTCGCGGCTGTAGCTCAGTTGGATAGAGTACTTGGCTACGAACCAAGGGGTCGTGGGTTCGAATCCTGCCAGCCGCGCCAATTTCGACGGGTCAGCTTCCGCCAGGGGCTGACCCGTTTGCTTTGGCGGCGCCGCGTCAGCCGCCCGCGATCACGACGTGCAGGAAACGCGGCCCGTGGGCGCCCAGCACGAGCGTGCCTTCGATGTCGGTCGTGCCACTGGCGCCGGTGATCAGGATCGCGTTGCGCGGCACCGGCAGCGCGGCGGCGGCGGCGGCGTAGTCTTCGAGGTGGGCGACGATGTCGCGCGCGTGCAGCAGCACGACATGGTGCAGCGGCAGGAAGTTGGCGAGGATCGGCGTGTCGGCGCCGGAGTGGAACACCAGCGAGCCGGTCTCGGCGATGCCCCAGCGCGCGACGCCGACGACGACCGCCTCGTCGGGCGCGACGCCGGCGTGGCGCTCGAAGCCGCTCCAGTCGAGCGCCTGCAGCGCCGGCGCCGGCTGCAGCGCGATCGCGCGCGGCAGGCCCTTCGCGTCAACGTAGCGCTTCACCGCCGCGGGCAGCTGCGCGGCGTCGGCGATGCGGTCGACGGTGGCCGCGACCTTCGGCGTCGTCACCCGGGCGACGAACGCGTCGACGAGCGGCCCCGGCGGCAGCGCGGGGCGGATCGCCGCCGGATCGGCGAGCAGCGCGGCCGCCTCGCCGCGGATGCGGTCGGCGTCGGGCGTGCGGTGGCCGAGCGCCTCGCGCACGGCGGCGAGCACGGCGTCGCGCGAGCTCACGGCCGCACCCTCATCGCGGCGTCTCGCCGGCGTCGAACATCGCCATGAACGTGCGCCCCGCCGGCGCCGGGAAGTCGCGGTGCGCCGTCCAGGCGCCGAGCCCCGGCATGCGGCGGATGCGCCCGTCGCGCGCGAACCAGCGCATCGCGCGCACCGCCACCGCGGTGCCCAGGCGCCACAGCGCCGGGCGCTGCGCGGCCCAGGCGTACAGGCCAAGGCCGAAGCGCGTCGCGGCCGGCTCGAGCCCTTCGCGCCACGAACGGTCGCGCCAGCCGCGCAGCAGCGTCGGCAGCGGGATGTCCACCGGGCAGACCTCGCGGCACTTTCCGTTGAGCGTGCACGCGTGCGCGAGGTCGCGCGACGCCGGCAGGCCGTCGAACACCGGCGTCAGCACCGCGCCCATCGGCCCCGGGTAGGTGCCGCCATAGGCGTGGCCGCCGAGCTGGCGGAACACGACGCAGTGGTTCATGCACGCGCCGCAGCGGATGCAGCGCAGCATCTCGCGCAGCGCGGCGTCGCGCAGCATGCGCGTGCGGCCGTTGTCGACGAGCACGACGTGGCACTCCTCGGGCCCGTCGAGGTCGCCCGCGCGCTTCGGCCCGCAGTGGAACGTCGTGTACTGCGTGACGTCGGCGCCGGTGGCCGAGCGCACGAGCAGGCGCAGCATCGCGAACGCGTGCGCCTGGCTCGGCACGAGCTTCTCGATGCCGGCGGTCACGATGTGCACGCGCGGCGGCGTCGTCGTCAGCTCCGCGTTGCCCTCGTTGGTCACGGTGCAGGTGGCGCCCGTGTCGGCGATCAGGAAGTTGGCGCCCGAGATCGCGACGTCGGCGCTCAGGAACTTGTCGCGCAGCTCGCGCCGCGCGCTGTCGACCATCGCCTCCACCGTCTCCTCGCCGTGCGGCACGCGGTGCGCGCGCTTGAACATCGCCGAGACCTGCTCGCGCGTGCGGTGCATCGACGGCCACACGATGTGCGACGGCCGGTCGCCGCCGAGCTGCACGATGTGTTCGGCCAGATCGGTCTCGACGCGCTCGATGCCCGCGGCGTCGAGCGCGTGCGGCAGGCCGATTTCCTCACCGAGCATCGACTTCACGCGCGTCACGCGCCTGGCGCCCGCCTTGCGGCACAGGTCGACGACGATGCGCGCCGCCTCGTCGGCGGTCGCCGCCCAGTGCACGACCGAACCGGCCGCGGTCGCGTTGCGTTCGAACTCGGCCAGGTAGTGGTCGAGGTTCGCGATCACGTGGTCCTTGATGCGCCTGCCGCGCTCGCGCGCGGCGTCGAACGCCGCGAAGTCGGACACCGCCGCCGCGCGCTTGCGCTCGGCGTTGCCGGCGGTGCGCGCGATCGCGAGCTTGAGCGTCGCATCGGCGAGCGCAGCGTCGGCGCGCGCCTTGAACTCGGGCGGGGCGGCGTGCATCGTCAGCGCTCCTCGCCGATCGCCGGGCCGCCAGCCATGCCGGCGAGCACCTCGACGGTGTGGAAGCTGCGCACTTTCGAGCCCTGGCGCGCCAGCTTGCCGGCCATGTTGAGCAGGCAGCCGAGGTCGCCGCCGAGCAGCAGCTGTGCGCCGCTGCGCTCGATCGCCGCGGCCTTGTCGGCGACGACGGCATTCGAGATCGCCGGGTACTTGACGCAGAACGTGCCGCCGAAGCCGCAGCACACGTCGTGGCCTTCGAGCGGCTTCATCTCGAGGCCGGCGACGGCGCCGAGCAGCGCGCGCGGCTGGTCGTGCACGCCGAGCTCGCGCAGGCCCGAGCAGCTGTCGTGGTAGGTGGCG
>CALIDR010000216.1 GCA_938022295.1 uncultured Burkholderiaceae bacterium | reverse complement strand
ACGGTGCGCCGCGCCAGCGCGGCGACATCGCCGACCTGATATGGAGCGTCGACGAGACGATCGCCGTGCTCAGCCGCGCCTGGACGCTGCAGCCGGGCGACCTGGTCTACACCGGCACGGTGCCGACGACGTTCAGCGGGTTCTCGTAGTGGACGGTGCCGCAGGCCGGGCACACCGCGCGTTCGCGGTTGTCGTCCGACGGGATGCGGTAGTCGACCGCGGTGCCGCACGACCGGCAGTGCTTGATCTGGCGGTTCGGGGGCCACGGCATGCGGATCAGTGTAGCGGCGCGTCGTGGCCGCCCGGGGGTGCGTGGCATCATCCACCCGTCGTCGGAAGGAGCATCGGATGGCGCAGGCCCCGGACCTGGTGATTCCCGCCCCGCCGCCGGTCGTCGTGCCGGTGGCGGGCGGCGGGGGTTTTCCGGTCCACCGCGTCTACTGCGTCGGGCGCAACTACGCCGAGCACGCGCGCGAGATGGGCCACAGCGACCGCGAGCCGCCGTTCTTCTTCCTCAAGCCGGCCGACGCCGTCGTGCCGGTGGCCGACGGCGAGACGGGGGTGATCGACTACCCGCCGCTGACGGCCGACCTGCACCACGAGGTCGAGCTCGTCGTCGCGATCGGCCGCGGCGGGCGCGACATCGACGCCGCCCGCGCGCCCCACCACGTGTTCGGCTACGCGATCGGGCTGGACATGACGCGGCGCGACCTGCAGGCCGAGATGAAGAAGCTCGGCCGCCCGTGGTGCATCGGCAAGGCGTTCGAGCAGTCGGCACCGATCGGGCCGATCCACCCGAAGGCGGCCACCGGCTTGCTCGCCCGCGGCGCGATCACGCTCGCCGTCGACGGTGCGCCGCGCCAGCGCGGCGACATCGCCGACCTGATATGGAGCGTCGACGAGACGATCGCCGTGCTCAGCCGCGCCTGGACGCTGCAGCCGGGCGACCTGGTCTACACCGGCACGCCGGCGGGCGTGGGCGCGGTGCGCCGCGGCGAGGTGATGACGGCGGCGATCGAGGGCCTGGGCGAGCTGCGCGTGGCGGTGCGCTGAAAGCGAAGGAGACGGCGGCGATGTCGATGCAGCTCTACAACTACTTCCGTTCCTCGGCGTCGTACCGGGTGCGCATCGCGCTCGCGCTGAAGGGGCTCGCCTACGACTACATGCCCGTGAACCTGCCGGCCGGCGAGCAGCTCGACGAGTCGTATGCCGCCGTCTCGGCGTCGCGCCTCGTGCCGCTGCTGAAGGACCACGACGCGGTGCTGACGCAGTCGCTGGCGATCATCGAGTACCTCGACGAGACGCACCCGCAGCCGCCGCTGCTGCCCGCCGACGCCGTCGGCCGCGCGCGGGTGCGCGCGCTCGCGCTCGACGTGGCGTGCGAGATCCACCCGCTGAACAACCTGCGCGTGCTGCGCTACCTGGTGCGCGACCTGAAAGTCAGCGAGGACGACAAGAACCGCTGGTACCGCCACTGGGTCGAGTCGGGGCTGGCGGCGATCGAACGCCAGCTCGCAGCGCACCCGGCCACCGGGCGCTTCTGCCACGGCGACGCGCCCACGCTCGCCGACTGCGTGCTCGTGCCGCAGATCCACAACGCGATGCGCTTCGACTGCCGGCTCGACCACGTGCCGACCGTGATGCGCATCTTCGAGCAGTGCATGGCGCTCGACGCGTTCGCACAGACGCAGCCGTCGGCGTGCCCGGATGCGGTCTGACGCGGCGCCGTCGCTCGCCGGCGCGATCGCGCCCGACTGGGAACCGAGCGGCATCGGCGCGCTGGTGACGACGCGCTGCGGCGGGGTCAGCGCCGCGCCGTGGTCGACGCTGAACCTCGGCGACGCGGTGGGCGACGACCCGGCCGCGGTGGCCGAGAACCGGCGCCGGCTGGCCGCGGCGATCGGCGCCGCGCCGGTCTACCTGCGGCAGGTGCACGGCGCTGCCGTCGTCGAGCTGACGGCGCACGACGCGAAGCCCGCGCGGCCGCCGATCGAGGCCGACGCCGCGGTGACCGCCGCCGCCGGCATCGCGTGCACCGTGCAGGTGGCCGACTGTCTGCCGGTGCTGTTCGCGACGCGCGACGGGGCGGCGGTCGGCGCCGCCCATGCCGGCTGGCGGGGGCTCGCGGCCGGCGTCGTCGAACGCACGCTGCAGCGGCTGTGCGCGCTCGGCCGCTGCACGCCAGCGGAAGTGCGGGTGTGGCTCGGCCCGTGCATCGGGCCGCGGCAGTTCGAGGTCGGCGCCGACGTGCTCGCCGCGTTCGGCGCCGATCCGGCGGCCTCTCGCCGCGATGCGCATCCGCGCTTCGTGCCGCGGCCGCGCCCGGACGGCAGCGCGCGCTGGCTGTGCGACCTCGCGGGGCTCGCGCGCGATCGGCTCGCCGCCGCCGGCGTTGGCGCCGTCAGCGGCGGGCGCTGGTGCACGGTCGAGGACCGGTCAGCGTTCTTCTCGTTCCGGCGCGACGGCGTCACCGGCCGCCACGCGGCCGTCGTCTGGCGGCACGGCTGAAGCCGCGGCTGCCGCGGCCACCTGCGCCGCCTCGGCGGCCTCGCGCGCACGGCGGCGCGCCGGCGTGCCGAGGATGTACATCACGACCACCAGCGGCAGCACGCCCCACAGCAGCAGCGTGAACAGCGCGCCGAGCCAGGTGCCGTTGGGCGAGGCGCCCTCGGCGAGCGCGACCATGACGACCACGTACATCCAAGCGATCGGAACCAGGTACATCGCGCGGCCACCGATTACGCAATGCTGCGTATTTCAAATGTTGAAAAGCTGCGTCATGATGCGGTAAGCGTCGCGGCGTATAACGTGCAAGACTCGCACGCGCTGCGCGGCGATCCACGGTTCCTGACGGAGACAAGCGTGCCAGCCAAGCCCCACTCCTCGCTGACGGCGTTCACCGAGCCGGCCCAGGCCTTCGGTTCGGCGGTCGGCGAGATATGGAAGTCGTTCGCCGGCTTGAACCTGCCGACGCAGGCGCTGGTTCGCCTGCAGGGCGATTATCTGAAGGAGGCGACCAACCTCTGGAACTCGACCCTCGAACGCCTGCAGGCGGAGCAGGGCAAAGCCCCGCCGCTGCCGGACCGCCGCTTCGGCCAGGACTGGGCGAGCAACCCCGCCGCGGCGTACATCGCGCAGCTATACCTGCTCAACGCGCGCACGCTGCTGCAGATGGCCGAGTCGATCGAGGGCGACGAGAAGACGCGCCAGCGCATCCGCTTCGCCGTGCAGCAGTGGATCGACGCCGCGAGCCCGAGCAACTACCTCGCGCTCAACCCCGAGGCGCAGCGCAAGGCGCTCGAGACGCGCGGCGAGAGCATCGCCCAGGGCATCCAGCACCTGCTGAAGGACCTGCAGCAGGGCCACGTGTCGCAGACCGACACCAGCGTGTTCGAGGTCGGCCGCAACGTCGCCACCAGCGAAGGCGCCGTCGTGTTCGAGAACGACCTCATCCAGCTCATCGAGTACAAGCCGCTGACCGACAAGGTGCACGAGAAGCCGTTCCTGTTCGTGCCGCCTTGCATCAACAAGTACTACATCCTCGACCTGCAGCCGGACAACTCGTTCATCCGCTACACGGTCGAGCAGGGCCACCGCACGTTCGTCATCAGCTGGCGCAACCCCGACGAGTCGCTCGCCCACAAGACCTGGGACGACTACATCGCCGAAGGGCCGATCGCCGCGATCCGCGCCTTGCAGGCGATCACCGGCCAGAAGACGATGAACGTGCTCGGCTTCTGCGTGGGCGGCACGATCGTCGCGACGGCGCTCGCGGTGCTCGCCGCGCGCGGCGAGCAGCCCGCCGCCAGCCTGACGCTGCTGACGACGCTGCTCGACTTCTCCGACACCGGCGTGCTCGACCTCTTCGTCGACGAGGCGTCGGTGCAGCTGCGCGAGATGACGATCGGCGAGCACGCGCCGGGCGGCCCGAAGCTGCTCAAGGGCAAGGAGCTCGCGACGACGTTCAGCTTCCTGCGCCCGAACGACCTGGTGTGGAACTACGTCGTCGGCAACTACCTGAAGGGCGAGGCGCCGCCGCCGTTCGACCTGCTGTACTGGAACGGCGACAGCACCAACCTGCCCGGGCCGATGTACTGCTGGTACCTGCGCCACACCTACCTGCAGGACGAGCTGAAGATCCCCGGGCGGCTCACCACCTGCGGCGAGAAGGTCGACCTCGGCAGCATCAAGGCGCCGGCGTTCGTCTACGCCTCGCGCGAGGACCACATCGTGCCGTGGGAGTCGGCGTACCTGAGCACCGCGCTGCTGAAGGGCCCGAAGCGTTTCGTGCTCGGCGCCAGCGGCCACATCGCCGGCGTCATCAACCCGCCGGCCAAGGGCAAGCGCAGCCACTGGACGAACGACGCCCTGCCGGCGAAGGCGAAGGACTGGCTCGCCGGCGCCACCGAACACCCGGGCAGCTGGTGGACCGACTGGGCGGCGTGGCTGAAGCCGCACGCCGGCAAGCTGGTGCCGGCCCCGAAGACCTACGGCGGCCACGGCTACAAGGCGATCGAACCCGCGCCGGGCCGGTACGTCAAAGCGAAGGCCTGAACGGCATTCGCTGACCGGCCACCCCCTTTTCTTTCTCGAGGAGACCCTCCATGACCGACATCGTCATCGTCTCGGCCGCGCGCACCGCGGTCGGCAAGTTCGGCGGCACGCTCGCCAAGACCCCCGCCACCGAGCTCGGCGCGGTCGTCGTGCGCGAGGCGATCGCCCGCGCCAGGCTCGACCCGGCGCAGGTCGGCGAGGTGATCATGGGCCAGGTGCTGGCCGCCGGCGCCGGCCAGAACCCGGCCCGCCAGGCGATGATGAAGGCCGGCGTGCCGAAGGAGACGCCGGCGCTGACGATCAACGCCGTCTGCGGCTCGGGGCTGAAGGCGGTGATGCTCGCCGCGCAGGCGGTGGCCACCGGCGACAGCGAGATCGTCGTCGCGGGCGGCCAGGAGAACATGTCCGCCAGCCCGCACGTGCTGCTCGGCAGCCGCGACGGCCAGCGCATGGGCGACTGGAAGATGATCGACTCGATGATCGTCGACGGCCTGTGGGACGTCTACAACCAATACCACATGGGGATCACGGCCGAGAACGTCGCCAAGGCGCACGGCATCACGCGTGAGATGCAGGACGCGCTCGCGCTCGCCAGCCAGCAGAAGGCCGCCGCCGCGCAGGCCGCGGGCCGGTTCCGCGACGAGATCGTCGGCGTGACGATCCCGCAGAAGAAGGGCGAAGCGCTCGTCTTCGCGAGCGACGAGTTCATCAACACCAAGACCAGCGCCGAGGCGCTCGCGGGTCTCAGGCCCGCGTTCGACAAGGCCGGCAGCGTGACGGCGGGCAACGCCTCGGGCATCAACGACGGCGCGGCGGCGGTCGTCGTGATGAGCGCGGCCAAGGCGGCCGCGCTCGGCCTGACGCCGCTGGCGCGCATCGCGAGCTACGCCACCAGCGGGCTGGACCCGGCGACGATGGGCATGGGCCCGGTGCCAGCGTCGAAGAAGGCGCTCGCGCGCGCGGGCTGGAGCGTCGGCGACGTCGACCTGTTCGAGCTCAACGAGGCGTTCGCCGCCCAGGCCTGTGCCGTCAACAAGGTGCTCGAGGCCGACCCGGCGAAGGTCAACGTCAACGGCGGCGCGATCGCCATCGGCCACCCGATCGGCGCCAGCGGCTGCCGCATCCTGGTCACGCTGCTGCACGAGATGCAGCGCCGCGACGCGAAGAAGGGCCTGGCCGCGCTGTGCATCGGCGGCGGCATGGGCGTGGCGCTCGCCGTCGAGCGCTGACGCGGCCCGTCACATCGGGCGAACCCGCTTGACGGCACGTCGCCGCGGCGGGACCCTACACGACACCCCAACGACCCACAGGAGCGAGCAATGACCCAGAAGGTGGCTTACGTGACCGGCGGCATGGGCGGCATCGGCACCGCGATCTGCCAACGCCTGGCCAAGGACGGATTCAAGGTGATCGCCGGCTGCGGCCCGAGCCGCGACTACAACAAGTGGCTCGGCGAGCAGAAGGCGCTCGGCTACACGTTCTACGCGTCGGTGGGCAACGTCGCCGACTGGGACTCGACGGTGGAAGCCTTCGCGAAGGCCAAGGCCGAGCACGGCCCGATCGACGTGCTCGTCAACAACGCCGGCATCACGCGCGACCGCATGTTCCTGAAGATGACGCGCGAGGACTGGGACGCGGTGATCGACACCAACCTGAACTCGATGTTCAACGTCACCAAGCAGGTCGTCGCCGACATGGTCGAGCGTGGCTGGGGGCGCATCATCCAGATCAGCTCGGTCAACGGCGAGAAGGGTCAGGCCGGGCAGACCAACTACTCCGCGGCCAAGGCCGGGATGCACGGCTTCACGATGGCGCTCGCCCAGGAGCTGGCCGCCAAGGGCGTCACCGTGAACACCGTCAGCCCGGGCTACATCGGCACGGAGATGGTGCGCGCGATCAAGCCCGAGGTGCTCGAGAAGATCATCGCCCAGATCCCGGTCAAGCGGCTCGGCACGCCCGAGGAGATCGGCTCGATCGTCGCCTGGCTGGCCGGCCCCGACTCCGGCTTCACCACCGGCGCCGACTTCAGCTGCAACGGCGGCCTGCACATGGGCTGATTCCGGCTCGCCTCGTGCCGCGGGCCGCTACGGTCCGCGGACTCCTGCTCGCCTGCGGCGGCCGCCGTCTGCCGACCGCGCCGCACGGCCGGCGCCATGGTCGGCGCGATCGCCTTCGGCGCCGCATCACCGGTGCGCGGGACCCGCGCAAACGGCGTCCCTCCGCGCCCGCCGGGGGGCAGCCGACTTCCCCGGCGCGAACGCACGTCGCATGTGCCCAGCGCGACGCGACGGCCGCAGTGGCGCGTATCAAACCCATCGCGTGACGACTCTGTGACGGAGGACGACCGGATGGTGACATGCGCATTGCGGAACAGGATACGGGCCGGCCACCGCAGGAGCTGCCGCGCCGGCACCCGGTTGCGGCCGGGAGCGGTGCGCACGATGGCTGGCGAACGACGGCCGACACGATGTTCGCCGCCGGCGTCGCGGTTGCCTTCGCGTCCGGCGCTGCGCTCGTCTGGCTGACGCTGCCCCGGCGCTGGGCCGCAGGTGCGGCCATCGAGCCGGCGACGCTGTTTCACTTGGCGCTGTCGAATGCGGTGGGCATCGCCGTCGCGCTGGCGGGCTGGCAGCTGCGACGTTCGCGTCACCGCCTGCGGCGCGGATGGGAACGGCTGGACCCCCTTGGGCAGGCGCTGTCCGTGGCCGGGGTGCTCGTTTCGGCCGAGCTCGTTCTCGCCGTGATGTACTGGTCGACGGTCGGACGTGGTGTCGACGAACTCGGGTACCTGCGCGCGGTGTTCACGCTCGGCGGCGAACGCAACGCCCCCGCCGTGTTCTCGGCGTCGCAGCTCGCCGCTGCCGCGGCGTTCGCGTGGGGCTGCTGGCGCCTGCGCGAGGCCGGCGTGCCGCGGGGCGCCAGCGCGTGGGCCGCGTCGGCGCTCGCCTGCGGCTACATGGCGGCCGACGAACTGCTGATGATCCACGAGACGGTCGGCCACTGGTCGGTGGCGGCCGGGCTGGTCGAGCGCGCCGGCGCGGCGGTCGAGATCGGCACCGCACGGGTCTACGCGTGGACCATCGTCTACTTCCCGCTGGCCGTCGTCGTCGGGTCCCTCCTGGCGCTCGGGTTCCGGCACCAGCTGCCGGTCGGCCGATTCTGTCTGCTGGGGCTGGCCGGCGTCGTCTACGTCGCCGGCGCCGTCGGCGTCGAGAACGTGCAGGCCCATCTGAAGACGGGTGGCGTGATCGACGCCGGCACCTTCGCGGCACGGCTGTTCCTGTTCGTCGAGGAAATGCTGGAGATGCTCGGCGTCACGCTGGCCCTGTTCGTGTTCGCCTGGACGTACTTCGAGCGCCGCGACGCGGTGCACGGCCGCCCGCGGTCGGCGCGGACGTGACGGCGGGCGCCCGCCGCCTCCGCGCGTGCAGCGGCGAGGCTCACTCGCCGCCGATGAAGAACTTGATCAGCCCCTTGGCGGCGAAGCCGATCATGCCGAAGCCGAGCACGAGCAGCAGCACGAAGGTGCCGAACTTGCCGGCCTTCGACTCGCGCGCGAGCTGCAGCACGATGAACAGCATGTAGAGCATGAAGGCCGTGACGCCGAACGTCAGGCCGAACCACGCGATCTGTTCCTCGTCGAAGCCGAACATCGTTCATCCCGCCTCGGGCAGCGCCGAGGCGTCCACCAGTGCGCGGTAGGCGTGCCAGCTCGCGTGGCCGAGCCACGGCACGACGACGAGCAGCCCGAGGCCGAGCAGCAGACCGAGCGACGTCACCGCCATCAGCACCGCGGCCCACAGCGCCAGCGGCAGCGGGTTCTCCATCACGGCACGCCAGCTCGTCAGCACGGCGGCGAGCACGCCGATGCGGCGGTCCAGCAGCAGCGGGATCGAGACCACGCTCGAAGCGAACACGGGCGCCGCCAGCAGCCCGCCGAGCACAAGCCAGCCCTGGAACAGCAGCGAATCGGGGGCCAGGACGACGACGCGCAGGAAGTCCTGCGGGTTGCGCACCGGAGCCGCGGCGAAGAGCTGGATCAGCGCCGCCGAAGTCAGCACCCAGCCGGTGCCCGCCAGCCCGAGCAGCAGGCCGAAGGTGACGAGCCGCACGTTGCTCGGCTTCCACGCGCGCAGCGCGGTGCGCATGTCCACGCGCTGGCCGCGCTCGAGCCCGCGGCTGATCGCGTAGAGGCCGGTGGCGAGGATCGGCGCCATCAGCAGGAAGCCGCTGAACGCGCCGGCGAGCAGCCAGAAGCGGTCGTGCGCCAGCGTGAACAGCAGCCCGCCGAAGATGGCGAGCGCAGCGCCGTGGATCAGCCCCGGCCCGGGGTTGCGCGTGAAGTCGCGCCAGCCGGCCGCGAGCCACGTCCACGGTGCGGTGAGGGGCACACTGCGAACGGGCAACCGTCGCGATTCTTCGAGCGCGCGGGTGTCGGTCATCGGCAACGGTCGGGCGGATCGGGAGCCGTAGTGTCGCCCCGATCGCCCACGCGAGGCTGACCGGCCGGCCCGAGTGGCCGTGCACCGGACTCAGCGCGCCAGCAGCTCGGTCGCGCTGTCGTCCTTCAGCGCCACGCCCGACACGCGCCGGCGCAGCGCCTCGCGCGCCAGCCACGCGATGCGCGCGGCGGCGAGCTGCACCGGCAGGCCCTCGGGGCGGATGTTGCTGACGCAGTTGCGCTCGGCGTCGGTGCGGCAGGAGCGGGGCTCGAACGTCAGGTACGCGCCGAGGCTGTCGGGTGAACTGAGGCCCGGCCGCTCGCCGAGCACGATCAGCGCCAGCCGCGCGCCGAGCCGCTCGCCGACGTCGTCGGCGAGCGCGACGCGCGCCTGCGTCGCGACGACGATCGGGGCGATCGCGAATGCATCGCCGAGCGCCGCGCGCAACGCGCGCAGCAGCGCCGGCGCGTGCCGCTGCGTGGCGACGGCCGACAGCCCGTCGCCGACGACGATCGCCAGATCCGGCCCCGGCCGACCGTGGGCCTCGGCGAGCGCGTCGAGCGCGGCTGCGCCGGCGTCGTCGAGCCGGCGCCCCCAGTCGGGTCGGCGCAGGTACGCCGCGCGGTCCGGGGCCCGGCTGTGCACCTCGACCGTCGGCCAGCCGTCGGCGTGCAGATCGGCGCGCAGCGCGGCGACGTCCAGCGGCGCGTGGACCGCGTCGCGCGCCTGCGCGTGGGCGGCGGCGAAGCGCAGCAGCTCGGCGGTGGGCAGGCTCGTGCCGCTGCGGCCGAGCGCGATGCGCGCCGGCGTGTGGCGCCGCAGCGCGGTCCAGGGGTCGGCGGATGCAGGGTCGGCGCGGCTCATGGCGCGGCGAGCAGCGGGGCGAGCGACGCGGCCAGCATGGGCCGCGCCGGCGGCGGCAGCAGCGCGCCGTCGGCGTCGGTGATGCCCTGGCGCTGCAGCCAGGCCTCGAACTCGGGGGCGCGCTTCAGGCCGAGCAGCTTGCGCACGAACAGGGCGTCGTGGAACGAGGTGCTCTGGTAGTTCAGCATCACGTCGTCGGCGCCGGGCACGCCCATCGTGAAGTTCAGCCCCGACGCGGCGAGCAGCACGAGCAGGTTGTCGGTGTCGTCGCTGTCGGCCTCGGCGTGGTTGGTGTAGCAGATGTCGCAGCCCATCGGCACGCCGAGCAGCTTGCCGCAGAAGTGGTCCTCGAGCCCGGCGCGCACGATCTGCTTGCCGTCGTAGAGGTATTCGGGGCCGATGAAGCCGACGACGGTGTTGACGAGCAGCGGGCGGTAGCGGCGCGCCACCGCGTACGCGCGGGCCTCGAGCGTCTGCTGGTCGACGCCGTGGTGGGCGCCGGCCGACAGCGCGCTGCCCTGGCCGGTCTCGAAGTACATCACGTGGTCGCCGAGCGTGCCGCGGTGCAGCGCCAGCGCCGCCGCGTGCGCCTCGTCGAGCAGCGCGATGTCGATGCCGAAGCTGCGGTTCGTGCCCTCGGTGCCGGCGACCGACTGGAACACGAGGTCCACCGGCGCGCCGCGCCCGATCGCCTGCAGCGTGTTCGTCACGTGCGTCAGCACGCAGGTCTGGGTCGGGATCGCGTGGCGGGCGACGATCTCGTCGAGCAGGTGCAGCAGGTGCACCATCGTTGGCACGCTGTCGCTCACCGGGTTGACGCCGATCACGGCGTCGCCCGCCCCGTACATCAGGCCGTCGAGCACGCTGGCGACGATGCCGGCCGGGCTGTCGGCCGGGTGGTTCGGCTGCAGCCGCACCGCAAGGCGCCCGGGCAGGCCGAGGGTGTCGCGAAAGCGCGTGACGACGCGGCAGCGGCTGGCCACCAGCATCAGGTCCTGGTTGCGCATCAGCTTGCTGACGGCGGCGGCCATCTCCGGCGTCAGCCCCGGTGCGAGCGCGGTCAGGGTCTCGGTCGTCGCGGCGTCGGACAGCAGCCAGTCGCGCAGGCCGCCGACCGTCAGGTGGGCGACGGGCGCGAACGCACGGGCGTCGTGGCCGTCGACGATCAGCCGCGTGACTTCGTCGCTCTCGTAGGGCACGACGGCTTCGTGCAGGAACGCCCGCAGCGGCAGGTCGGCGAGCGCTTCGCGCGCCGCGATGCGCTCCTGCGCCGAGGCTGCGGCGATGCCGGCCAGTTCGTCGCCCGAGCGCGGCGGTGACGCCTTGGCGAGCAGTTCGCGCAGGTCGGCGAAGGCGAACGTCGTGCGGCCGACGGTGGCGCGGTGGCTCATGGGCACGGGCAGGCGCGGCGGTTCGGCGATGATGGCACGGCGCCGCGATGTCCGACCGCCGGCCGCGGCTTTGCGTTCGGCGCGATGCTCGTTCGATGATCAGAACGCCATCTCGCCTCCACGCGGCCGCGCTCGCGGCCGCCGCCGCGGCCGTGCTCGCCGGATGCGCCGGCGTGCCGGTGCAGCCGGGCCAGAGCGAGGCCGACGCGCTGCGCGCGCTCGGCGTGCCGACCGGGCGCTATGCGCTCGCCGACGGGGCGGTGCGGCTCGAGTTCGCGTCCGGCCCCTACGGCCGCGAGACGTGGATGGTCGACGTGGACCGCAACGGCCGCGTCGTCCAGGCGCGCCAGGTGCTCGACGAACGCGTGTTCGCCACGCTGACCCCCGGCATGACGCGCGACGAGGTGCTGCGGCTGATCGGCCGCCCGGCCGAGCGCGAGCGCCTGTCGTGGCTCGGCCGCGAAGCGTGGTCGTACCGCTACCCGACGTACGACTGCCAGTGGTTCTCGATCACGTTCGACGCCGACGGCCGGCTGCGCCAGGCCGGCGGCTACCACGTCGACCCGCTGTGCGACTTCCCGAGCCTGGGCGAATGGCCGTGACGGCGGTCGTCTACGGCATCGTGAACTGCGACACCGTGCGCCGGGCCCGCGCACGGCTCGCCGAGCACGGCGTCGACTTCGCGTTCCACGACCTGCGCCGGGCGGGCGTCCCGCCGGCGAGGCTCGACGCGTGGCTCGCCGCGGTCGGCTGGGAGCGGCTGCTGAACCGCCAGGGCACGACGTGGCGCAAGCTCGACGACGCGACGAAGGCCGCGGTGACCGACGCCGCGTCGGCGCGCGCGCTGATGCTGGCGCAGCCGAGCGTGATCCGCCGCCCGGTCGTCGAGTGGCCCGACGGCACGACGACGGTCGGCTTCGACGCCGGCGACTGGGCGCGGCGCGCCGGCTGATCAGTCCGCACCGCGCGTGGCCTGATCGAACGCGGGATCGACCGCCACCTGCAGCGCGGTGGCGAGCTGGTTCGTCTTCGCCGCCAGCGCGACGACGGCGAGCAGGTCGGCGTGCTGCGCCACCGTCATGCCCTTCGCGCGCGCGGCGGCGGTGTGCGAGTGCACGCAGTAGCTGCAGCCGTTGGCGATCGACACCGCGATGTAGACCAGCTCCTTGGTCAGCGGGTCGAGCGCCGAGGGGGTGGCCATCACCGTCTTCACCTCGGCCCACGTGCGCTCGAGCAGCGCGGCGTCGAACGCGAGGTGGCGCCAGAACGCGTTGACGTGGTCGGTGCGGCGCGTCGCGCGGATGTCGTCGAACACGGCACGCACGCGCGGGTCGCACTCGGGGTCGACGGGGGCGGCGATCGTCGTCATGGCGGTGTGTCCTCGGGGAAGGGTCAGCGGATGCGCACCGGCAGCCGCCGGAAGCCGCGGAAGCGCACGCGCGGGTCGCGCTCGGGCGCGGCGGCCAGGTCGAGGCGCGGGAAGCGCGCCGCCAGCCGCCCGATCGCGATGCGCGCCTCGAGCCGCGCGACGTTCATGCCGGCGCAGGCGTGGGCGCCGTGGCCGAACGCGAGGTGCGGGTTGGGCTTGCGCGCGATGTCGAGCCGGTCGGGCGCGGCAAACTCGGCCGGGTCGCGGTTGGCGGCGCCGATCGCCAGCGTCACGAACGCGCCGGCGGGCAGCGTGCGGCCGGCGAGCTCGATCGGCGCCGTCGCCAGCCGGTTGTTGAGCTGCAGCGGGCTTTCGAAACGCAGCAGTTCCTCGACCGCGGTGCCGATCAGCGCCGGGTCGGCGACGAGCCGCTCCCATTCGCCGCGGTGCGCGAGCAGCGCGTGCACGCCGTTGCCGATCAGGTTCGTCGTCGTCTCGTGGCCGGCGTTGAGCAGGAAGATGCACTGGTGCAGCAGCTCGGTGTCCGACAGCGGCTCGCCGTCGCCGACGATCAGGCGCGTCAGCACGTCGACGTCGGGGTCGCCGGGCCGGCGCCGGCGCTCGGCCACCAGCGAGCGCAGGTAGTCCTCGAACGCCTCGACCGCCGCGTTCCCGCGCGCCAGCACCGCGGCCGACGGCGCCGGCTCGAGCGCCGACAGGATCGCGAGCGACCAGTCGCGCAGCGGGCCGCGCTCGCCGGCGGGCACGTCGAGCAGGTTGCCGATGACCTCGACCGGGATGCGCGCCGCGAAGTCGTCGATCAGGTCCGGCGCCGGGGCGTCGGCCAGGCGGTCGAGGAGGGTGTCGACGAGCGCGACGAGGCCGGGCTCCATCCGCGCCAGCGCACGCGGGTTCAGCGCGGTGACGATCGGCCGGCGCACGCGGGTGTGCAGCGGCGGGTCGTTGAAGACGAGGCTCGTCGTGTGGTGCTCGAACAGCGGCGTGCCGGCGCCGAACTTCGGCGCGAACTCGCGCCGCTTGTCGGAGCTCGCCGCCGGGTGGCGGTAGACGGCGTCGACGTCGTCGTACCGCGTCAGCAGGTACGAGCCCGGTGCGAGCTCGTGCACCGGGTCGTGCGCGCGCAGCGCGGCGTAGACGGGGTAGGGGTCGTCGACGAACCCGGGTGGCGGGTCCGTCAGCGTGAAGCGCTCGGCCAGCGTGCGGGCGGTGTCGGGGTCCATCGCCGGCAGTGTCCGCGGCCGGCCGCGCCGGCGCCAGCGGGCTTGCCCGAGCGGCCGGAACGACGAGGGGGCGGGCGCCTGCGCGCCACGCCCCCC
>CALIDR010000215.1 GCA_938022295.1 uncultured Burkholderiaceae bacterium | reverse complement strand
CATGCGCGCGTGCGCGAGGCTGCCGTCGATGTCGGCGCGCCACAGCCGCCGGTCGAAGCCGACGCTGGCGGTGTAGCGCTGCACGAGCGCGTCGACCGGTTCGGCGAAGAGCGCGGACCAGGCTTCGGACTTGCGGGCGAGCGGGTCGGGGGCGGTCATGGCGGGCGGCACGCGGGTGGCGGCCCGGGCTCGGGGAAGGACTGACGGGTCAAAGGCGGGTCATTCGAACGCTCGGCGCGCGGGCAGGGCGCCGACAATGTTCCGCCACCGCCCGATTCTATCGGCCGCCTGTCGCGATGCCGCCCCTGCCTGCCGATCCGCCGACCCAGCCCGACGCCCCGTCGTCGACCTGGTCGGCGAGCACGCGGCCGAGCGCGTTCGAGCCGCGTCCGGCCGCCTCCGAGGCCGTCGCGGCGCCGGTGGACCTGTGCCACCCGGCGCTCGCGCTGCGCGCGCTCGTCGGCGTGCAGACGGTGCTGCTGCTCGTGGTGGGCGTGCAGGCCGGCTCGTGGCCGCAGGCGCTTTCCGCCGTCGGCCCGGCGCTGGCCGCCGGGCTGAGCGGCACGCTCGCGTGGCTGGTGGCGATGTGCGCGCTGCGCCGCGCGCTGCAGGCCTCGACGCCGCTCGCGCGCACGGCGATCGGCGCGCTGCTGGCGGCGGCGCTGGCCGTCGTCGCGTGCCTGCCGCTGGCGGCGCTGGACCTGTGGCCGTGGAGCGCGCCGCGCTGGATCGCGGTGCCGCTGGCCGGCGTCGCGTTCGCGCTGCCGCTGCTCGGCTGGGTCGAGGCGCGGGCGCGCGCCCGATGCCCGGCCGACGCCTCGGCGCGGCTGGCGGAGCTGCAGTCGCGCATCCGCCCGCACTTCCTCTTCAATGCGCTCAACACCGCGATCGCGCTCGTGCGCGTCGAGCCGGCGCGTGCCGAGGAAGTGCTCGAGGACCTCGCGCAGCTGTTCCGCGTCGCGCTCGCCGAACCCCGGCCGGCGACGACGCTGGCCGACGAGATCGAGCTCGCGCAGCGCTACCTCGCGATCGAGCAGCTGCGCTTCGGCGGGCGCATGCACGTGCACTGGCAGCTCGACGCCGCGGCCGCGCGCGCTCTGATGCCGCCGCTCGTGCTGCAGCCGCTGGTCGAGAACGCGGTGCGCCACGGCATCGAGAACGCGCCGCAAGGCGGCACGATCCACGTGCGCACGCGGGCGCGCCGCGGCCAGGCCGAAGTCGTGATCGACAACACGGTGGCCGGCGCCGCCCCGAACCCGGGGCACGGCATCGCACTGGCCAATGTGCGTGAACGACTTCGCCTGTTGCACGACGTCGGCGCGCAGTTCGACGCCGGACCGCGCGCCAGCGGCTATCGTGTGCGCATCGTGGTGCCGTTGTAGCCGATGCAGCCGTTGCGCGTGTTGATCGTCGACGACGAACCGCTGGCCCGCCTGCGGCTGGCGGCGCTGGTGCGCGAATGCACCGACCCGTCGTGCCAGGTCGCGGGCGAGGCGGGCGACCCCGCCAGTGCCCTCGCGTGGCTCGCCGAGCACACGGCCGACGTGATGCTGCTCGACATCCAGATGCCCGGTGCCAGCGGCGTGCAGCTCGCCGCGCGGCTGCGCGAGGACGCGGCGTTCGCCGGGCGGTGCGGGGCGATCGTGTTCGTGACTGCGCACGGCGAGCACGCCCTGCGTGCCTTCGAGCTCGAGGCCACCGACTACCTGACCAAGCCGGTGCGCCGCGAGCGGCTGCAGCAGGCGCTCAAGCGCGCCGCCCAACGCCTGCCGCCCGAACCCGAGGGCGGCGTCGTCGTCGTCAACGACCGCGGCCGCATCGTGCGCGTGCCGCTGGCGGAGGTGCTGTACCTGAAGGCCGAGCTGAAGTACGTCACGCTGCGCACCGCCGCCCACACGCATCTGCTCGACGAGTCGCTGACCGAGCTCGAGCCGCGGCTGGCGGGGCGCTTCATCCGCATCCACCGCAATGCGCTCGTCGCCCGCCAGGCGGTGCGCGCGCTCGAGCGCCGGCCGGCGCCCGGCGACGCCGGCCACGACGGGGGCGAAGGGTGGGCGGTGCGCGTGGCGCCGACCGACGAGTGGCTCGCGGTGTCGCGCCGCCAGCTGCCGGCGGTGCGCGAGGCGCTGGCGGTCGACCGCGTCTGAGCGGACGCGCCGCTCAGGCGGACGCCTGGCGGTCCAGGATGTACTGCAGCGCCGCGCGGTAGCCGAACACGCCGAGGCCGGCGATCACGCCCTCGGCGATGCCGCTCAGGTAGGAGTGGTGTCGGAACGGCTCGCGCCGGTGCACGTTGCTGACGTGCACCTCGACGAACGGGATCGCCACGCCCGCCAGCGCGTCGCGCAGCGCGACGCTGGTGTGGGTGAGCCCGCCCGGGTTGATCACGATCCAGTCGACGCTGCCGCGCGCGGCGTGGATGCGGTCGATCAGCGCGCCTTCGTGGTTGCTCTGGAAGCACTCGACGGCGACGCCGGCCGCCGCGCCGTCGGCGGCGAGCGTCGCCTCGACCTCGGCGAGCGTCGTCGCGCCGTAAAGGTGCGGCTCGCGGGTGCCGAGCAGGTTCAGGTTGGGGCCGTTGAGGACGAGCACGCGCATGGCCCCAGTATGGCGCAACGCCGGGCGAACATCGCCCGCTTTCGCCCGCTTATCGGGCGCCGCCGCGCGGGGCCGGCCGGCACCATCGTCAGCCTGCCCGCCCGAGAGCGCCGATGGCCGACGAGTCCTCCTCCCAGAACAAAACGCTGCCCGCGACCCCGCGCAGGATCCGCAAGGCGCGCGAGGAGGGTCAGGTCGCGCGATCGCGCGACCTGGCGCACTTCGCGGCGCTCGTCGGCGGCGGGGCGGCGCTCGCGCTGGCCGCCCCCGCGCTGACGGCGCACCTGCAGCGGCTCGTCGACGCCGGCCTGCGGCTAGACGCGCGCCTGCTCGCCGACCCGCACGCGATGACAGAGCAGCTCGCGCGGCTGACGACGTTCGCGCTGTGGGTCGTGCTGCCGCTCGGGGCGCTGCTGGCGGTGCTCGCCGTCGGTGCGGCGGTGGCCGCCGGCGGATGGAACTTCACGCTCAAGCCGCTGCGGCCCAAGTTCGGCAAGCTGAACCCGATCGCCGGGCTCGGGCGCGTGTTCTCCAAGCACCAGCTCGTGGAGACGCTGAAGGCGAGCCTGCTCGCGCTCGTGCTCGGCGGCATCGGCGCGCTGTACCTGCAGGCGCGGCTGGCGGACCTGCAGCCGCTGCTCGCGCTGCCGCTGCCGGCCGCGTTCGGCCACGCCGGCGGCGTCGTGCTCGGCGGGCTGGCGCTGCTCGCGCTCGCGCTGGCCGCGTTCGCGCTCGTCGACGTGCCGCTGCAGAAGCACCTGCTGCGCGAGCGGCTGAAGATGAGCCACCAGGAGATGAAGCAGGAGCTCAAGGAGCTCGAGGGCAGCCCCGAGGTCAAGGGCCGCATCCGCAGCCGCATGCGCGAGATGTCGCGCCAGCGCATGCTCGCCGCGGTGGCCGGCGCCGACCTCGTCGTGATGAACCCGACCCACTACGCGGTGGCGCTGAAGTACGACGAGCGCGCGATGGCCGCGCCGCGCGTGGTCGCCAAGGGCACCGACCTGCTGGCGCTGAAGATCCGCGAGCTGGCGCGCGAGGCGCGCGTGCCGGTGCTGCAGGCGCCGCCGCTGGCGCGCGCGCTGTGGGCGCACACCGAGCTCGACCGCGAGATCCCGGCGGCCCTATTCGCCGCCGTCGCCCAGGTGCTGGCGCACGTCTACGCGCTGCGCGCGGCGGCGGTGCGCGTGGCCGACATCGCCGAGGCCGACCTGCCGCCGCTGCCGGTGCCGCCCGAACTCGACCCCCACCACGGCCGCGAGGCCGCCGCCGGCACGTGAACGCGCTCGCCCAGCAGCTGCAGGCCTGGTTCGGCGGTGGCGCCGGCGGCACCACCGCGGTGATGGCCAAGACGCTGCTCGCGCCGGTGTTCGTCGTGCTCGTGCTGGCGATGATGGTGCTGCCGCTGCCGCCGTTCGCGCTGGACCTGCTGTTCACGTTCAACATCGCGATGGCGCTGGTCGTGATGATGGTCGCCGCGCACATGGTCAAGCCGCTGGACTTCGCGGCCTTTCCCGCCGTACTGCTGCTGACGACGCTGCTGCGCCTGAGCCTGAACGTGGCCTCGACCCGCGTCGTGCTGATGGAAGGCCACACCGGCACCGGCGCGGCCGGCAAGGTCATCGAGAGCTTCGGCCACTTCCTGATCGGCGGCAATTTCGCGGTCGGCCTGATCGTGTTCGCGATCCTGGTCGTCATCAACTTCATCGTCGTCACCAAGGGCGCCGAGCGCATCGCCGAGGTCGGCGCGCGCTTCACGCTGGACGCGATGCCCGGCAAGCAGATGGCGATCGACGCCGACCTCAACGCCGGCCTGATCGACGAGAAGGAGGCCAAGCGCCGCCGCGCCGAGGTCGGCGAGGAGGCGGAGTTCTTCGGCTCGATGGACGGCGCGAGCAAGTTCGTGCGCGGCGACGCCGTCGCCGGGCTGCTGATCCTCGTCATCAACGTCGTCGGCGGCCTGGTGATCGGCATCGCGCAGCACGGCCTGTCGGTCGGCGACGCGGCGAACAACTACGTGCTGCTGGCCGTCGGCGACGCGCTGGTGGCCCAGGTGCCGGCGCTGCTGATCTCGGTGGCCGCGGCCATGGTCGTCACCCGCGTCGGCAAGGGCGAGGACCTGGGCACGCAGATCCGCACCCAGGTCTTCGACTCGCCGAAGGCGCTGGCGATCGCTGCCGGCATCGTCGGTGCGCTCGGCGCCGTGCCCGGCATGCCCAACCTCGTGTTCCTGCTGCTCGGCAGCGCGCTCGGCACGCTGGCATGGGTGCTGCACCGGCGCGCGCAGGCGGCGCAGGCGCAGCCCGCGGCCACGGCGGCCGAAGTGGCGCCGGCCAACGCCGAGGCGACGTGGGACGACCTGGTGCCGGTGGACACGCTCGGCCTGGAGGTCGGCTACCGGCTGATCGCGCTCGTCGACGCCGCGCGCCAGGGCGACCTGCTCGGCCGCATCAAGGGCGTGCGCAAGAAGTTCGCGCAGGACGTCGGCTTCCTGCCGCCGCCGGTGCACATCCGCGACAACCTCGACCTCAAGCCGGGGATGTACCGCGTCATGCTGCGCGGCGCCGTGGTCGGCGAGGGCGAGGCGTTCCCGGGCATGCTGCTGGCGATCAACCCCGGCGGCGCGACGCAGAAGCTGCCCGGCAACGCGACGACCGACCCCGCGTTCGGGCTGCCCGCGGTGTGGATCGACGAGCGCCACCGCGAGCAGGCCCAAATGGCCGGGTTCACCGTCGTTGATTGCTCGACCGTCGTCGCGACCCATCTCTCACACTTGATGCAGGTCCACGCCGCGCGCCTGCTGGGCCGCGTGGAGACGCAGGCCCTGGTCGACCACGTGACGCGGCTGGCCCCCAAGCTGATCGAAGACGTGATTCCGAAGATGGTCGCGATCCCCGTGCTGCAGAAGGTGCTGCAGCTGCTGCTCGAGGAGGGGGTGCACATCCGCGACCTGCGCTCGATCGTCGAGTGCCTGGCCGAGAACGCCGGCCAGACGACCGACCCCCACGAGCTCGCGCGCCGCATCCGCATCCACCTGTCGCCGGCGATCGTGCAGCAGATCTACGGGCCGGTGAAGGAGCTCGACGTGATCGCGCTCGACCCCGAGCTCGAGCGGCTCGTCGCGCAGGCGCTGACGTCGCCCCACGGCGCGGCGCTCGACCCGGGCGTGGCCGACACGCTGGTCAAGAGCGCGGCCGACACCGCGCGCCAGCAGGAGGAGCTCGGCGTGCCAGCGTGCCTGCTCGTGCCCGACGCGATCCGCGTGCCGATGGCGCAGCTGCTGCGCCGCGCCGCGCCCCGCCTGAAGGTGCTCGCGCACAGCGAGATCCCCGACACCCACACGATCCGCATCGGCTCGATCATCGGAGGTGCCGCATGACTCCCAACGCCGCCCGGCGTGACCCGACGCCCGCCGCCCTCGCGAGGGGCCGCCGATGAACGTGCGCCGCTTCACCGGCCGCAGCCCGCGCGAGGCGCTGCAGGCCGTGCGCCAGGCCTTCGGCGACGGCGCGGTCGTGCTGTCCACGCGCCCGAGCGGCGAAGGCGTCGAGGTGCTGGCGATGGCCGGCGACGACGTGCCGCACATCGAGCGGCTCGCCACGACGGCGCCCCGGGCCGAGGCCGCACCGCGGCGGCCGGCCGCCGATGCGCCGCCCGCGGCCGCCCGCCCGCGCGGCGAGCCGGCGCCGGTACGCGTCGAGCCGCGCGTGGACCTCGAGCGCGACTTCGCGCCGACGCAGGCGCCCGAGCCCGAGCCCGAACTGGACACCGCCTCCGCCGCCGGGTCCGGCGGCGACGTCGGCCGCGACGTCGAGCGGCTCGCGATGAGCACGCTGTCGTTCCAGGACTACGTGCGCGAGC